>DATEGR010000043.1:0-4442 GCA_035279985.1 Verrucomicrobiia bacterium | reverse complement strand
CTTCCGGGGTTGAAGTGCCCGCCGTAAGACCGACGATGTCCACCTTCTGAAACCAGGCTTCACGCAAATCCTCCGCCGTTTGGACATGATGAACCCGCGCACAAAAACGCGAGCAGGTTTTCACCAGTTCCTGCGTGTTGTTGCTGTGCACGCCGCCGATGACGACGACCACATCGCATCTGCGTGCCAGCTCGATCGCCGCATTCTGGCGCTGCTTGGTCGGCTGGCAGACGGTGTCTATGAAACGCACTTCCGATCGGGGGAATCGCTCCCGGAGCGACTGCACGAGTTGCCGGACGCGGTCAATCGGTTGGGTCGTTTGGGCAATGACACCGAAGCGCGGACGTTCACACAGATTTACCAGATCATCCTCCCCAAGCACTACGTCAAATTCGGTCAGGTCCTCCGTCATGCCGCGCACTTCGACGTGATCGCGTTTGCCGACGATGACCGGATGAAAACCTTCGCGTACCAGACGGTTCAGGCTGCGATGGGCGACGTGCACCAGCGGGCACGTGGCCTCCAGCACGTTCAAGCCGCGGACGCGGGTTTCCGTCAGCCTCCGTTCGGATGCGCCATGGGCGGTGACCATGACGGTACGGGTGGCCGCCTCGGCAGGTTGTTGTACCACTTGAATGCCCCTGGCGCGCAATTCTGCCAGCACGGCTTCGTTGTGAATCAGATCGCCCAAAATGGTCAGGGGTTCCCGTTCCGCAGTGTCCAGCGCCAGCGCAATGGCGTCTTTTACTCCAAAACACATGCCCAGATATTCAGCGCGAATGATTTTCATTTTTGCTTCTCTTGTCGGCTCCGATGACCACGCAGACACGGCTCACTGATGGAACAGGAAAATTCCGGCGGCGAGCATGGTTCCTCCCGTCCACAGCAGCCACCGGTATCTCCGCCAGACCGACTGATAATCGGACAGTTGAACCAGTAGATCGACCGCGTAGGCGGCACAATACAACACGTTCGCCAGCACGGCGGCGAACAGCAGGCCAATCAAGGGTTGCCAGCCCAGCGCGTCCAAGGCCGGCTGGTAATATAAAAATGAGCCGGCGACTACGAGGGCAAGAGCGGCGTTGAAGGCGATACGGCGCGGTTCCCAATAACGCAGGCTGTCGGTGATGATCTCTTTCATAGGTGTTAATCGTGGATTGGTGATTTAACTTTGTGATACAAAGTAAAAGACCAGGGCGGGTTGGAATTGTTCAAAAGAAAATTCATTTGGGTCGGTTTTGCTGGACGATTCGTTCCAGGAGGTTAATGTATTCCGCGAAGGCCTTCCGGCCCGCGTTGGTGAGCGCGCAGGTGGTGAGCGGCCGGCGGTTTTGAAATGATTTGGCCACCGCCACGTAACCTTCCTGCTGCAAGGCCCGGATATGGGTGGTGAGATTGCCGTCGGTCATACCCAGCGCGTCGCGCAGCTCGGTGAACGACAGTTCCGGCGCGGCGGCGAGCATGGACATGATGGCCAGCCGCCCTTTCTCGTGAATCACACGGTCGAGCTGAAGAAAGGGTTCCGGGTTCACGCCGCATTCTTTCCTTTCTCAGTCAAATAGAGATACCCACCGTAGGCCAGGTGCAGCGCGCCGAAGAAAAAGCCCATCAGCCAGTGCGCGTTGACTTCCACTTCCGGTTGGACGAGTGCCAAAAACAGCAAAGCACCAGAGGCCAAACCGACATAAATCCAGCCAAACCATTTCACGCCGCGGGGCATAAAAAATCCCGCCGCATGCAGGGCACATCCATAAAACAGCGCCCACAAAAACGGCAACAACAGCGTAAAATCAACACCGCCACCCGTCCGGACCAGGGTGAATATCACGCCCAGAATCAGCCCGGCGGTCAAAGGCGGCGCCAAAGCCAGGGCCACCCGGCGGGTCGGAGGCGACCAGAACAGCTCGCAGTTCTTCAGTGCCTGCCGGCGAACAATGAAAAACGCGCCAGCGATGGTGACCACCGCCGCCCCCAACCAAAGCACGCCGAAGGACCGGGGCAAATCCAGGTGAAAAATCAACCCGACAGCAGCCGCCAATGCGCCGATGAGGCCGGCGAAAAGCATGATCGGCGCCAGCGCATGACGGTAAAGCGCAGAACGCTCCATTAAGGTGCGGATGGTTTGGAGATGCTCGGTAGCCCAATTCGATTCCATGGCTTTAACTTTGCACTACAAAGTCAGATTAGGCAAGTAAAAAAATCAGGGCGGCATAATCGCATTGCGCCTGAGCCATCCCGTTTTGCTTCCTGTATCCTTGCTTTCCGTATTTATTCAGTTGAAGATTTTTCACCTTATGCCGCTGCCGAAGAAAATTCCTGCCCGCCAACGGGTGCTTGCCCAGTGGCGCGGGGTGGATCTCGCGCCGCTGGAAAGCGCGAAAGCCGTGCGTGCCCGCGCCGTCGGCGACGTGTTGCCGCGCATCCTGTCGGATTTTCGCCTGGACGATCGCCGCGCCGAGGCGGAAGTCGTCAAGGTCTGGAATTCGCTGATCGATCCGAACATTGTCGCCCATGCGCAGCCGGCCGGGCTGCGCAAAGGCACGCTGTTTGTAAATGTGGACAGCAGCGTGTGGCTGTCCGAAATTGTCCGTTATCGCCGCAAGGAAATTCTCGACCGGTTGCAGCACAGCTTCGGAAAGAACGTGATCCAGAAAATTTCGTTCCGCGTCGGATGAGTTGGAGTTCACGCTTTAGCGTGTGTTTTGGATGAACAAGCTGAAGCTTGAACTCCAACCTGCTCAGACCATCAATTTCATCTGTTCTGGTGCAAGCAGCCACTGAAGGGCGGCGCACCGGCCAAACCGCAAGGTGCCCGTTTCCAGTTTGCACAGGCCGCCTTTCTTCAATTCGATGTTCGTGGCAGTTTCGCCTGAAATCAGCAACGCGACCAATTGGCTCAGGTAAGGTTCGTGACCGACAAGCAAAATGTTTTCCGGCGCGGGTTTCAGTTCATTCAATTGTTGAATTAACGCCTTCGGGTCGCCATCCGGCATCAACTCATCCGAAAACGCGAGGCGCTGCTTCAAACCCAACCATTGGGCAACCATCTCAGCAGTTTGCCGGGCGCGCCGGAACGGGCTGGAAAGAATCAGATCAAGATGCACCTCCAAGTTCTTCATGGCGGCGGCAATCTGCCGGAGCTGGCGTTTGCCTTTGGGCGTGAGCGGCCGGTCGGCGTCCGTTTTGAACCCGGGCTCGCCGCGTTCCACCGCGATGCCGTGCCGTAAAATGTAGAGATTCACGAAGTGAGAATACCACTCTCGGTACAGGGCGCAAACCTCGCAAATGGGTAGTGCTCCGGTGCCTTGTTTCTGCCCCCGAAAGCCTAAAATCGTCACCGAAAGGGGGTGGCAATGAAAAGAGTGTATCGGAGATTTCTTGTCATCCAGCCATGAAAAACATAATGATTTCAACGCTATGGCTTGGACAAAACCAGAATATCCGCATCATCAAGTTGATAATGCAGGCGATATTTTGATCGCTCCTGATTCCCCTGATTTTTCCCTCGACGAAGCTCAGAAATTTGAAAGGGCATTGACAATTATCAACAACTGGCGTTCGTCACATGGTTGTCCGCTTCAATCAATTAAAATGACATTGCTTGGGCGCGCAAAGAAAATTGATATTCAATCACTTATTGCTCAGAGAATTAAGAGAATCCGCGCCATTTCAGTGAAGCTCCGCAGAAATCCAAAGATGAAGTTGTCCAAGATGCACGACATTGGTGGTTGTCGTGCTGTTACGCGAACCGTTACACAGGTGGAAGCATTGGTTAAAAATTACGAAAGGGCTACGGCCAAGAACAAACTCCGCGGCGGGGAATTTGTAAAAAAATACGACTACATTCAAAATCCAAAGCCGGATGGTTATCGGGGAGTTCATTTGGTTTATAAATATCGCAGTGAATCAAAAGCACTTGCTGAGTTCAACGGATTGCGAATAGAAATTCAGATTCGTTCCAGGCTTCAGCATTATTGGGCAACAGCCGTTGAAACCGTAGATGCCTTCACTGGTCAGGCGCTAAAATCAAATTTTGGAGAAGATTCTTGGAAAAGCTTTTTTTCCTTGGTCGCCAGTGCCGTCGCACGGTTTGAAAAGCGTCCAATTGTTCCAGGCACGCCCAGCGATCCCGAAGAACTGAAACGCCAATTAAAACTTCACTCCGAACAGATTGATTTACTGGAAGGTCTTAGGACCGCGACTGGAGAGATTGAGAAAAAAGCTGGTCATTTTTTCATACTGGTACTGAACTCAAAGGAAAGGAAATTTAGCACACTACGATTTCAACAGAACCAATTAAATGAGGCTCAAAATCAATACCTTGAATTGGAAAAGACCAACAAGGATAAGCCCGAAGTGCAGACGGTTTTGGTTTCAGTAGATTCGGTTGAGCACCTTCGCAAGGCATATCCGAATTATTTTTTGGATATTAACGAATTTGT
>DATEGR010000042.1:0-16973 GCA_035279985.1 Verrucomicrobiia bacterium | reverse complement strand
ATCATCAAACGGCGGCAGATCGCTTGTGGAACGGTAAAAGGTGACCGGCAATCGCCCGGCGGGGTTCACGTCGCCAAAGAGCACTTCCGCCACGGCCTGTCCGCCGGCCTGGCCAGGGTACCACGCCTGCAAAATGGCCGGCAGTTTTTTCGCCGCCCACGGCATGGCAATGGCGCTACCGCTGCAATCCACGAACACGACCGGTTTGCCGGTATCGTGAAGCGCCTTGAGCAAATCCGTTTGCACGGACGGCAGTTCGATCTGCGTCCGGTCGCCGCCGCTGAAACCGACAAAGCCGTTGGCCCGCGTCATTTCCTCGCCTTCCAGTTGGGCGCTGATGCCGCCGACAAAAACGACCGCGTCCGCCGACTTCGCCGCGTTGACGGCGGCGGCCGTCATGGCAGTGTCAGGCTGGTTCGAGTCATCCTTGCGCAACGCCAGCGGGCAACCGGGTTGATAAACCACGGCGATGTCCGGGCCCGCAGCGTTCCGAATGCCGTCCAGGATGGTTACCGGGTTTGACGGCGTGCCGTTGTAATTGCCAAGCAACATCGGCACGGAATTCGCGTTCGGGCCGATGACCGCGATGCGTTTGATTTTGGCGCGGTTCAGCGGCAACAGCCCGTCGTTTTTCAGAAGCACCATGGATTCACGCGCGACCCGCAACGCGAGCGCCTGGTGTTCGGGGCTGTTGTTTTTTGAAAAAAGAATTTGGGAATAGGGCACGCTGGCGGGCGGATCGAACAAACCGAGGCGGAACCGGATTTCCAGCAGGTGACGGAGTGCCTGGTCAACTTCCTGCCCGGAAATCAATCCCTTCTGGACCGCGAGCACCAGCGCATTGTAATCGGTGCCGCAACAAAGATCGTCCCCGGCCTTCACCGCCGCCGCGGCGGCTTCGGCCGGCGTTTCGACGAATTTATGATTGGCCCAAATGTCGTAAATCGCGCCGCAATCCGACGTGACATAGCCATCAAAACCCCATTGTTTGCGCAAGAGGTCCGTCAACAAATACGGGTTGGCGCAGGCGGGTTCACCATCCACGCTGTTGTAGGCGCCCATTACGCCGCCGACATGGCCCTCGCGCACGGCGGCCTCGAATTGCGGCAGGTAGGTTTCGTGCAGGTCGCGGTCCGAGGGAACGGCATCAAAGCGATGGCGATCCGGTTCGGGGCCGCTGTGCACGGCGTAGTGTTTGGCACAGGCCACCGCCTTCAAATATTTTGGGTCATCTCCCTGCAATCCGCGAATAAACGCGACGCCCATGCGTGCCGTCAGCAACGGGTCTTCGCCATAAGTTTCCTGGCCGCGGCCCCAGCGCGGATCGCGGAACAGGTTGATGTTCGGTGTCCAAAACGTAAGGCCGAAATACTGCGCGCAGTTGCCGCCGTGAGTCAGCACGTATTCATTGTGTTTGGCCCGCGCTTCAACGGCGATGACGTTCGCTTCCTGATGAATCAACGGTGTGTCCCAAGTGGCCGCCATGCCGATGGCTTGCGGGAAAACCGTCGCGATGCCCGCGCGCGCGACGCCATGAAGGCATTCATTCCAATAATTATAGGCCGGAACGCCCAGCCGCGGAATGGCCGGCGCGCCATTCCGCAATTGCTGCACCTTTTCCGCCAGCGACATCCGGCGGATGAGGTCGTTGACCCGGGTGCTCAGGGGCAATGAGGGGTCCTTCCAATAGGGCGGCCCTTTAATGGCGGGCGCCTGCAATGCGGCGACTCCATTGACTTCCAGCAAATCCGCCGAGCGCATGGAGACCAGAGAAGTGCCGGTGGCATCCCCAAGTTCAAACGTGTTCAGCTCGGCGTCATTGGTGCGTCCGACAAAGTCGAAGGTGAGCGACCCGATGGTAACGCCCGCCTGGTCCACCTGGCCGGTGACGAAGTAAGCTTTTCCAACACCACCGGCGGCGACGAAGAGGTCAAGGTTGCTGGCGAGCAGCTGTTGACCGCAAGTGACGTCGAACAGGCGCTGGCCGGCGTTGGTGTAAACGGTTTCCACCATGCCCAGCCGGGCGACATATTTGCCCGGCGGCAGGTTGGAAACTGTGACCGTGAAATGCGGGCCGGAGATGGATTCGCGGAATGCTTCCGCCATGCCGGGCGGCGCGCCTTCAATGGTGACAATGCCATGAACCCAGCCGTGGGTGAACTGGCCGCCGACCCAGACGCTTCGGTCGCAGGCGACGCAAGCTTCCTCGCCGCCCCAGGCCGTGCGGGTTGAAAATCCGCTGGTAAAAATCGCCAGCGCGCAAAAAATGATCCGGTACATGACTGCATGATTACACATACCTCAGAAGGTGCGGCAAATTTTATTTTGTGGTTGATGCCGATTGGGCGACCTTGATGATGGCGTCGAATGCCGGTTTGGGCTGGCCGGCGCGATCGAACAACAGCGGATGATTTATCCGGCCCCTCATGTTCAGCCACGAATCCCCGTCCGTGACTCCCCAGAAAGTCACGAGCGTAATATCATTATGATGTTTGACGAACACGCGGAAAAGGTCGGCGTACCGTTTGGCCAGCTCCTGTTGGACGACCGGCGGCAAACCATTCGTATAGAGATTCGTCCCGCCTTGATTTGCCATTTCCGTGATTTCCGCCGTCCGCGCGCCACCCAATACGTTCACATCCAATTCGGTTATCATTACTTTCAAGCCGAGTGCAGCAAAAGCGGAAATGGTTGCGTCCTCCTGTTCCACCGTCGGCCAGTCCATTTTGACATGGTCCTGCAATCCGATCGCCGTGACGGGGATGCCTTCGGCCTGGAGTTTTTTGATCAAAGCAATCGCGCCGCTTCGTTTGGGTTCGTTCTCCAATGAATAATCGTTGTAACGCAAAATGGCGTCCGGGTCGGCTTCGTGCGCATACTGAAATGCCTTTTCAATGTAATCGTCGCCGATGATTTTTTCCCACGGCGATTTGCGTAATTTCCCGTTATCCAGCAACGCCTCGTTGACCACGTCCCAAATCTTGATCCGGCCCTTGTAACGGCCTACGACGGTGTGGATGTGGTCACGCATGCGTTCCAGCAACACCTCCCGGGTCACCGGATTGCCGTTTTCATCCTGAAACACCCATTTGGGGGTCTGATTGTGCCACACCAGCGTGTGGCCGACGATGAGCATGTGATTTTTCTCACCGAACTCGACGTAACGATCCGGCTCGGCGAAATCGTACCTGCCGGGCTCGGGATGGACCGATTCCCATTTCAGGATGTTTTCCGGGCTGATGGCATTGAACTGGGTTTCGATGATCGGGTCCCCGCGCTGGTCTTCGTTATCAAACTGTTTTTGGTTGATGGCGACGCCGATTCGAAAATCATCTTTGAAGGCGTCTTTCAACGTCGTTTGGGCATGAACGCGGGCTGAGGCCATAAGCGTCCCGATGGCCACGAAGGAGATCGCGATGAGATTGTTTTTCATGTGGTTCCTGGTTGTGCAGTTTGAGATGCAAATTGTTTGCGGCGCTCGGCCAGTTCGTCGGCCATCTGGATGGTCATGCGCTTGTTCAACGGCAGGCTGAAAAGCAACACGGTGCAGATGGCGAACAGCAGGCCGGTCAGGATGCCGACGCAAATCCGGAAACCATGGACCGTCTCCGGCAGGTCGGGCATTTTGGTGTCGTAGTGGAAAAACCATTTCATGATCATCAGGAACGCGGCGGAGCCAATCGCCAGGCCCGCCTTCAGCGCAAACATAATCGTGGCGAACACCATGCCGGTGAAACGGCGGCCCGTTTTCCATTCGGAATAATCCGCCGTGTCCGCGAAGATGACCCACGTCAGCGGAATCGAAGGCGCATAAACAATGGCTGTGAACTCCGTCAGCGCGATCATGCCCCCTACGTTCGTAGGCGAGAGAAAATAAAATCCCAGCCAGCCGATGCTCGCCAGGGCGAATCCCACCGCGCACACGGATTTCTTGCCAAATCGTTTCGCCAGCGGCGGCGAAATGAGAATCACGAGGATGATGGTGGCGGTGTTGAGCATGTTCAGGATGCTGTAGAAAACGCTGGCGACGTTGGAGCCGGCCAGGTCGCTGCCGTTCACATGGACGATGTAGCCGAGGAATTCCAGAATACCGCCGGAGGCCGGCGGGCCGGCAGCCGCGACGAGTCCCAAATGGTTCAGCCAGTCAAACATGGCCGCCTTGTCGGCGTAATGGAAATAATAATTGTAAAGCGCGCCGCCGCGGAACGTCAGGATGGCAAAGTGAACCAGCGTCCAGCACCACATGATTTTCCACGGGTTGTTTTTGATGAGGTTGAGAAAATCCTCTTTCGGCGATGATTTTTGCTGCGGCGGAGGTTTGATACGTTCTTTGGTGGTGAGGAACGTAATCAAGAACAGTGCCAGGCAGAGAACCGCCCAAAGGGTCATCGTCATCTGCCAGCCGTATTGTTTATCCGCGAGACCCGTCATTCCGCCCGCCGCGTGTTTCGCCGCGAATTTCGCAACCAGCGGCAGCGTGAACCCGCCGACAATAAATTGCGCCGCGTTCACGGCGACGAATCGATACGAGCTGAGGATCGCGCGCTCTTGCACGTCGCCGGTCATCACCCCGCCCAGCGCCGCGTACGGCATGTTGTTCATGGAATAAATGGACATCAGCAGGGTGTTGGTGATGGCGGCATAGGCCACCATCGCGGCCATGTTCCAGCCCTTGGGCGTCGTGTAGGCGAGGATCATGACGACGCACCAGGGCACCGCGGTGAACAGAATCCACGGACGAAACTTGCCCCAGCGCGTGTTGGTGCGGTCGGCGAGAATGCCCACAATCGGATCGGCCACCGCGTCCCAGAGTCGCGGCCAGAGCAGAATCGCGGCGGCGGCGGTGGCCGTGAGGCCGAACACATCCGTGTAAAAGTTCAACTGAAAGAGCACCATCGTCATGAAGACGAAGTTCGCGCCGGAATCGGCGGCGCTGTAACCGGCTTTTTCAAAGACCGACAGTTTTTGGTGGAAGTGCTGTGGTTCGGCCATGGTGGGTAGAGGTTGGAGGGTTTACTTCGTCACCGTCAAAATCACCTTCTGCAAATCGGAGTCGTTCGAAGAATTGCCGACCATGATTTCGAAATCGCCGGGTTCGACAACGTATTCCATGTGGATGTCGTAAAACGCGAGCGATTCGGGCGTAATCTCGAGTGCGACCGTCCGGCTTTCGTTGGGGCGCAGGGAAATTTTTTGGAACCCTTTCAATTCCCTGACCGGCCGCGTGACGGAGCTGACGCAGTCGCGAATATACATTTGCACGACTTCGGTGCCGGTGCGTTTGCCGGTATTTTTTACGTCCACCAGGACGCGGGTGGATTGGCCGACGCGGATGTTTTTTCTGGCCAGACGGACATGCTTGAAAGTGAACGTCGTGTAGCTCAGGCCAAAGCCAAAAGGGTAAAGCGGTGCCACGCTGTCGAAAAGGTAACCGCGCCGCGCGGACGGCTTATAATTGTAAAAGGCGGGAAGATGGCCCGCCGAACGGGGAATCGTGATGGGCAGTTTGCCGCCGGGATTGAAATCGCCGAACAAAACATCCGCCACCGCATGGCCGGTTTCCTGGCCCAGATACCAGCATTCAAAAATCGCCTGCACGTTTTCCTGGAGATAATGGACGGACAACGGACTGCCGTTGAACAGAAACACAATGACCGGTTTGCCGGTCGAGAGCATGGCCGTGACCAGCTCCTGTTGCTGGCCGACCAACCGGAGCCGGGTGCGGTCACCCATGTGTTTCAGCGACCACGCCTCGCGCGAGGTCTGCTCGTTGCCGCCGATGGCCAGCAGGATGACATCCGCGTTCTGGGCGACCTTGACGGCTTCATGAATTTGCCGGCGGTCGTCCTCCGGATGGCTGGCCGTCACCAAATCCTGGTTCCAGGAACCGCCCACGGTGATTTTGCAGCCTTCCGAGTAAGGCACCTGCACCCGGTCGCCCACCTTGGCGCGGATGCCTTCCAGCAGCGAGGTGTAAAATTTCGGCTTGCCACTGTAACCGCCGAGCAATTCACGGTCGGCATTGGGTCCGATGACCGCGAGGGTTTTTATTTTGCTGGGGTTTAACGGCACCAGGTTGTCCGTGTTCTTGAGCAGCGTGATGGTTTCGCGCGCCGCCTGCAACGCCAGCCGGCGGTTTTCCTCGCAACCCACAATCCGGTCGGCCTCTTCGGGATCCACGTAAGGATCGTCGAACAAACCCATCTTGAATTTCCAGAACAACATGGGTGCGACCAGGCTGTCCAACTGCGATTCTTTGAGCGCCCCTTTGCGAACCAGTTCGGTCAGATGCAGGTAACAGTCCGGTTCGGGAAATTCGATGTTGACCCCGGCGCGCACTGCCAGGGCACACGACTCCTTTTTATCCCGGGCGACAAAATGTCCATGCGTGTCGGGGCGATAGCCCAATTCCC
Organism: Verrucomicrobiia bacterium; assembly: GCA_035279985.1. Lineage (GTDB taxonomy): Bacteria > Verrucomicrobiota > Verrucomicrobiia > Limisphaerales > UBA11358 > UBA11358. The sequence goes on along the minus strand of DATEGR010000042.1, from coordinate 10,560 downwards.
AGATGGCATAGTAATCCGAAACCACGAATCCTTTGAAACCCCATTCCCGGCGGAGCACGTCGCGCAACAGCCATTCGCTGGCGTGCGACGGCACGCCGTCAATTTCATTGTACGAAGCCATCACGCTGATGGCGCCGGCTTTCTGGATGGCTGCCTGGAAGGGATGCAAAAAAGTTTCGCGCAACAGGCGCGCGGAGACGTTTACCGGCGCGCAATTGATGCCGGATTCAGGCTGGCCGTGCGCGGCAAAATGTTTGAGCGTGGCGATGACCCGTTTCTTGTCGCGGAACGAACCGTCGCCTTGAAAACCGCGGACGGCGGCGAGACCCAACTGCGTCACCAGGTACGGGTCCTCGCCGAAGGTTTCCTCGACCCGCCCCCAGCGCGGGTCCCGTGCCACGTCCACCACCGGTGTGAGGGCCTGATGCGCGCCGCGGGCCCGCGTTTCCTCGGCGGTCATCGTGTAAAGCAATTCAATCAGTTCGGGATTGAACGTGGCGCCCAGGCCGATGGGTTGGGAAAAGCTGGTGGACCCGACCCCGGCGTGGCCGTGAAGGCATTCCTCGTGAAACATTACGGGGATGCCCAGACGGCTGTTTTCAATGAAGAACTTCTGAATGGCGTTGGTCAACTCCGCCATTTCACGCGCGCTTTTGCCCTTGCCCGCGTCGCTGGGGCGGCCCACCTGGCCGAGGCCGTGGCCGTGTTTGAAGGCGGTCCTGGCTTTCCGGAGATTAAAATTCCCCTCGGCATCCACCAACGTCTCGGATTTTTTCTGCCAGACACACATCATTTGCGCGGCCTTTTCCTCGAGGGTCATGCGCGATAACAGGTCTTTGACGCGTTTGGCCGGGGGCAGGGCGCGGTTTTTATAAGCCGGCAGACTGGCGGTGGATGGTTTGTTCATGTTGCTGTCTTACAAGAGCCGGCAAATGGTAGTGATGCAGGTCAAATGTGTTCAACAGTATTTCAGCCGTTATTTCGGGCGGCAATGGATAAAGCTACGATTTGCGCAAAATTCCCCATCTCAGAAGTCTCTTTATCACTCTTTGTTACTGTTCAAAGCAACTCATTGCCAGGAATTAGCAACCCTCCGGAGCCATTTTCATTCCGGCAGTTGCTCTTTCAACTCACATTTCTGCTCGGTTTGAAGCAAAGACTCATTGCGCTGATTGGAGGGCTTTTCGGACCCCGGCGGTGCCGGCCAGATATGCCTGCGCATCGCTGCCGGTCTTTTCCACCAGCCCAGACATCGCATCGGTCATGGAACCAGCGTAAGAATACGCGATGACTTGATGGGTGGGTATTAACGTTTGACGTTAATACCGCGCTGCGTTATGTTGTTGCGCGGAATGATTGAAAGCTTCGCGTGTGCGGAGACGGAAAAGATATTCCGCGGGCAGGTGTCACGGCGGTTGCCGACAGACATCCAGCGGACGGCCCGGCGGAAATTGCTGCAATTGCAGGCGGCATCACAATTGCAGGATATGGCTGTGCCGCCGGGAAACCGGCTGGAACCATTGAAGGGCGGTCGAGCGGGAAAGCACAGCATCCGCCTAAATGATCAGTGGCGGATTTGTTTCCGCTGGGAATCGGGCGCACGTGAAGTTGAAATTGTGGATTACCATTAGACGATTATGAAAGACAAATTGCTGGCAAACATCACGCCGGGTGAAATCCTGGAAGAGGATTTTTTGAAGCCGATGGGCCTGAGCCAATACCGGCTGGCGAAAGACATCAACGTTCCGGCGCGGCGCATCAACGAGATTGTGAATGGCGAGCGCGCCATTACGGCGGACACCGCCTTGCGTCTGGGCCGGTATTTCAAGATGTCGGCGCAGTTCTGGTTGAACCTGCAATCGCATTACGATTTGGAAATGGTCGAGGAACGGATTGGCCGGCGGTTAAATCGTGAGGTCAAGCAATTGGTGGTCGCGTAATCAGCAAAGATTTTGGGTTCGGGCGGCTTGCCGGCGAAAGGCGGCAGGCCGCTTGTATTTTTGTGAGCCGCAAAGCGGCTCATGCGACGGCGCGAGCCTGGCGGCGCTGGGTGATGCGGTACTGGCGGCATGTGCAAGTGCGGACGTGGCGAATGACGCGCTCGGAGGTGACCAGCAACCACCAGCGCAAACGCAACCAACGACGGAACCCGCGTGGCTGACTGCCGATGCGGAAGAACGCGACCAGGCAACGAACCTCAAATGGCGTATAACGAACGCGTGAACGGCCAACCGCCGTGGGTGAAGCACGTCGGATGCGGCGAGCCGAAACCGTGGACAGCCCGAAGGTTCGTATCCACTGACATTGTCTTTTCTGGAGCGAAGTGGCAGCTCGACGGCAGAGAAGCAGCAGGCGTGACAGCCTGTTGTGTAGGCTGGCACGCCTGCTGCCTGCCGGCGAGCGAACGAAGCGGTTAGGTTGAAGGTGGATTTATGAGAAGCCTGCGAAAATTGTTTTAAAATAGAACGATGTGCGCGATGATGACATGGATTCGCACATGAACACAAGTTTCCGAGCTCAAGACTATGTGTGGATTTTCTTCGGTGGGCTTTCCTGTTTGCCGTGGCTCGCGGTGTGGGGAAACGCATACGCATTGCATGGGATAGATGCTACTGGTGTATTATTTGCGTGTGTGGTGTCAGCATTTACTTTCGCTTGGCTTTTCAGCTTCCGAATCGTGTTGACGCCGACAGAGGTGGTATTTCGCAGCCTGTTTCGTGGCAAACGGAGCATCCGGCACGAGAAGATTAAGATAGTGCGTCTGACATTGAGTTTGAAACGGACGCGAGGCCCATTTCGTCTTGTTATCGAGCCGCGAGATGGCAGCGGAGCGCGCGAGTTGGACATCAATGCGAAGGTCTTTACGAAGGCAGCTATCGACGCCGTTCTTGATTTGGGAGCACGTGTCGCCCAAGTGGACGACGGCGGCTTGCGACAGGGCATTTTCATGAAGAAGCTGAGAGACCGGAAGCAAGGTCAGTAGACATGGGGATGCGGCCTGAAATTTCACTGGATGGGAAAGGCAAACAGTGAAATTCCAGCCAGGAACCAGAACGTTGCGGCTTGAACCGGACTGCCGTAGGCTGCTACGCAATGGGCACATTAAAGGTCATCGTCGGACTGATTTGTCTGGCCGCTGTGCTTCCTCTGGGAATGTTTGCATGGGTTTGCTTCGTCTAAGCGTGTTGGACTAATTCTCGTTAGACCCGAATGAGCACACCGACTTTAAATCGCATTTCGGTAACTACGAACCCAACTTTTTGGGAGTTTTACGTAGCATCGCTTGTGTTGATTGTGTATCGCTGGCAGTTTATTTTTCTTCACGCTGTCTTTCCGCTGGCTGGCCTAAGTGTGATTTTATTGCCGTTAATGACCGGACAGCCCCTTGGCGTTGGGCAAATCCTTCTGGCTCTTTTGTGTTTTTCTTTCACTCCGCTTGTCACGGCGCTTGCGGTTCGGTCGGCGCGTCGTAACAACAAGTTGGCACAAGGTCCATTCACCTATTCTTTCGATGCGGAAGGGATGCATACAAGCGGACCAGCTTTCAGTCAGACGATTCTTTGGACAGCGATTCCGCGAATCCGCCTTTCGCGACGATTCTTGTTTATTTTTGTCGCGCCAGCCAGGGCTCATTTCATTCCATTGAAGTCAATCAATGACCCACGTTTTTTAGACGATTTGCGCAGTATCGCTGACGGACGCACTGATTTTGGACCTAAAACCCGTTAGGTGACTTGGCTCCTATCAAATGAAGCGCTTCATCCAATTGTGAGCGTGAACTGGTCACACTATTGACAGTAATGGATAAGCGTCACGCGGAGCACCTATTGACCCCGAAAGCATTCGGGGTTGACGATGCAATGACTGAGGAGCCGTAAGTGTGAGAGGTATTATGCTACGATTCCGCAGGGCGGGACGAGCCGATGCGCCGACAGTTACCTGGGCGTCCAGATGCGGAACTCGCCGCTGTCATGAAGCATCCCCAGCAGGTACAGCATGCCATCGTAATAACGCCATTGACCGGTCGGGACCGGCGTGTTCCACAATGCTTCCACAAATTGTTTGGCGCGCGGATTTGTGGCCGCGAGGCCGGCCGTGGCGTTCATGGCCACCAGGCCCGTCACGTGGTCGTTGCCGAATGGTTTGCCGTCCAGCGTAAACCGGTTGCCATAGGTGCTCATTCCCTTGGATTCGAAAAATGCCTGGAGGCGGTCGCTCCGTTGCTGCTCGCGTCTGTCCTTGCCCCACCACGCCCAGTCCACCGACCAGTTCATCGCGGTGCGCCATGAATCGTATTGGAAATCGGCGCTGTTCGTGCTCCACGGCGCAGCCCAGGGCGTGCCGTCAAAATTGGCATAATCCGGGGCGAGACCTGTGACCGGGTTCGCCGCGTGCTCGAAGAAATCGCGGCTGGCCGTCGCCGCCGCCTTCCAGAATGACCGGTCTTTCTCCGGTCCCCAGCGCGCCCACAATTCATAAAACGCCGGCAACTGATAGGAAGGATCGGTGTGGTTCCAATTCGCCGTGTCCGGCGTGAAACGGACCATTTTATATTCAGGATCAAAAATGGCCCCGGCGGTCATTGTGCCTTTGACGGTCGGTCCTGTAATCAAGGCACGATGTCGCAGCTCGGTGAGCAACCGGTCGGCCTCGGTCCGATAATTATAGATGCCGGAACCATTTCCCCAGCGTCCCGCCGCAAAGTAAAGTGACATGGCGAAATATTGCTCGCCATCGGGTGCCGACATTTCGTCGTTCGGCGTGCCGTTGGTTTTCATGGACCACGAGAAATAACCAAAAACAGGACTGTTGGACGAATCCTGGTACATGAACGTTTTGGCCCAGTTCCAAATCGCGTCGAACTCGGCTTTCTGGTCCAGTTGCACGGCAATCATCATCCCGTAAGACATGCCTTCGGAACGCACGTCTCCGCTGCCAATGTCGCTTATGTAGGCGAGAGGTCCGTTGGCATTCGTGCCGGCGGCAAAATAAACCGACTGCGTCTTCGGGTCGCCGTGAAACAACTGCTGGAAGGCGGCATTGATTTTTGCGTTAACTTCCGGTTGCGAATGTCCGGTTTCGACAAACAGATTGCGGTACTGGCCGCTGGAAAATTCACCCGCGCCGCGCACGTTGCCAATTCCCGTCAGCAGGAGAATTAGAAATAAGCGTGAGAAAGACGATGTCGTTTTCATAATAAATGATGTAGCGGCGCTCGGCAGAGCACCGCAAATCCATAATACCAGCAAGCGCGGCTTTCTGCCGAAAGCCGCTACGCTGTCTGGCAAGGGTTTCGCCATCATTGCGGTGTCCAGATGCGGAACTCGCCGCTGCAATGCAGCAGCGCCATCATGTACAGCAACCCTTCGTAGTAACGCTCGATGCCATCCGGCGTCGGCGTGTTCCATAAGGCCTCGACAAACTTCTTCGAACGCGGATTGGTCGCCGCGAGACTGGCATCGGCGTTTACGGCGACCAATCCCTGTGCGTGTCGGTCGTCGAGTTGTTTGCCTTCGAGCGTGAACTGGCAGCCGTAGGTGTCCATCCCCTTGGATTCGAAAAATGCCTGCAATTTGTCGCTCAATTCCCGCTCGCGAACGTCCTTGCCCCACCACGCCCAATCCACCGACCAGTTCCCCGCGGTGCGGAACGCATCAAACCGGAAGTTGACCGCGCCATTGTTCCAACGGTTGCTGACGACGGTCCCGTCGAAATTCGCGTAATCGGGAGTCAGGCCGGTGACCGGGTTGGCCACTCGGGGAAAGAAATCGCGGCTGGCCGCCGCCGCTTCCATCCAAAAATTGCTGTCGGCCGGCGGCCCCCAACGCGCCCACAATTCATAGAAGGCGGGCAGATGATAGGACGGATCGGTAAAGGAACCGCGATCGGTGCTGGGCGAGAAGAGGACCATTTTGTGTTTGGCGTCAAACAGCGGGCCGGCAGTCACCGTCAGGCGGGTGGGCGTGTCTGAATTTCTCCGGAACATGAAAAGTTGTCCGGTGATCGGCTGGCGATGCCGCAGGTTCGTCGAGAGCTGGTCGGCTTCGGCCTGGTAATTGTAAATCCCCGTGCCGTTGCCCCAGCGATGGGCCGCAAAGTAAAGGGCCATGACATAATACGACTCGCCGTCGGGCGCAACGAACTCGCTCATCGTCTCGCCATTGGCCTTCGCCTGCCATGAAAAGAAGCCGTAAGACGGGTCGGTTGGCGAATCATGATACAGATAGGTTTTCGACCAGTTCCAAATCGCGTTGAACTCCGCTGGTTTGTTCATCTGCACGGCGATCATCATGCCGTACGACAAGCCTTCGGTGCGCACGTCGTGGTGCTTGATGTCGGTGATATAGGCGAGAGGGCCGTTGGCGTTGGTGCCCGCATAATAAAAAACCGCTTGGTTGGTCGGGTTACCGTGAAATAATTGCGCAAAGGCCGAATTAACTTTGTCCTGGATTTCCTGCGGTGAATGACCGTCCTCGGCAAACAGGTTGTGGTAGTGGCCGGTGGCAAAAGCGCCGGAGCCATTGACCGCCGTCTTTGAAGCAACGGACCGGCAGGCCGTGAGAACAAACGGCAAGGCGACGGCCGCGGCCGCGGCGATGAAACGGTTCCTGTTCATGCTCAGGGGACGGACCCAGCGGTGCGGTGATAACTTTCCGGCGGGCCAAGATAACTGGGTTGCACCCCGCCGAGGTTGACCACGAGTTTCTGCAACACCACGCCCGGATCCACCATCCAGAATTTCAGCGTGTGATAACCGGTCTTCGACAACGTGAAGTTGGTTTTAACTTTGCGGACACTGTCCTTCACCGTGGTTTCCCAGTCGTGGTTTCCGTCCAGGGCGGCATAACCGGCGGGCACGGCGGTGACCATTTGCGGCGGCTGATCGTCAAATGACAATGCATAGCGGAGGCCGCGGCCCTGAATAAAATTCAGCGTCGGGTCAATCATCGCTTCCACTTCGACTTTCCCCGGATGGAACAGAAACATCCGGTATTCCAGACATGGCGAATCTTTTGGTGGCGTCCTGCTGGACGCGGTGACGGGGAAAATGCTCATGGAAGACAGGGTCCGCCCCAAATCGGGAATTTCCTCCCACCGCGCCGGGCCGGCGTCAATCTTCTTTGTATAATGCGCCGCCTCGATGGAAACGCAGCCGTCGGCTTCCACAAAACCGTCCAGCGATTCTCTTGCCGGTTTGCGCGGATTGAAAACGTCCACTTTCACGGTGACGGATTTGCCGGTGCGGCCTTTTAGCACCCGGTTTTGCGCTCCTGCGTCGCTTGAACCGGCTAAAAGGAAACCTGTGATTTTTACCGAGCCGTGCGGTGAACCTTTGGGCGCCTTGGCCCAATCCACGCTTACCCAAAGGCGTTGCTCCCGTTCAATCGTGCCGCGGGTGGCGCTCAATTCAATCCACGGCGCACCGGGCGTGGCCGAAAATTGAAACCGCGTTTGTCCCTTGTTGAAAATGTCTATGAATCGCGCGGGCTGATTGAATTTGTCGAACGGCGGCAAGACGGGCTCGTCCGAAGCGCCCGGCCAGACATTGGTCGAACCTTCGAGGGCAATTCCCATCTCCGCATTCGTCGGAATTTCAATTTCCTTGATCCGTGGCATGACGTTGGTTTCCGGCTGCTGCCAGGTGGAGTAGCCGATGTGCGTCTGGTCCATCATGTGGTCCCATCGCCCATTCGCCAGAGCATGATTGTAATAAGCGGACAAATCCGCGTCGGCCTGGAACAATGTCCGTGCCTGGGCGGCATAATCATTCGCGCTGGCGCGGCCCTGGCCGGCGTACAACCGGTTCTTCGCCGTCGTGATGTAAAGGTCGTTGACCAGTTCGCAGGCCCGGGTGGGATAAAGCACCAGTTCAAAGAAGGCATCGCGCTCGTTCTGCGGCAATTTTTGATAAATTTGCTCCGCCTCGGCGGTGAGCGACTTCCAGTCGGCGAGCACCTTGTCCGCTTCCTGATAGTCCACGAGGCTGAACGTGTTGGGGGCCAGCAACTCCGGTTTGCGCCGGCCATTATACTTCGTGTATCTGGAGAGAATATCGGCAATTTGCGTCGCGTATTCAGGACCAAACTGGCGTTCAGCCCATAACCGGGTGAATTCGAAGATTTTCTCCTTCGGCCATGGTTCCGGATTCCAGGCCAGACTCAGGAAGAACTCGATCGGCAATTCGTAGCCCTTGAGGTGGCCGACATTCACAATTCGAATCTGGTTGGCGTCGTAATGATACGCCAGGTTCATCTGTTCCCAGATTTTGGCGGTCGGATTCGTGTTGAGCCATTTGTAATTGCGCGGGCCGCCGACGTAATCGAAGTGGTAGTAAATCCCGGCGCCGCCGCTGCGTTGCCGGCTTCCCGGCGATGGTAACCGGCGGATGTCGCCCCAGTTGTCGTCGCACCACAGCAACGTAACGTCGTCCGGCACGCGCATGCCTTTTTCGTAGTATTCCTGCACTTCCTTGTAGAGCGCCCAATCTTGTGGCACGGCGGCGGCGTTCGTTTGAAATACGTCCTCGATGATTTTCCGTTGGGCCGCGACGATTTCCTCCAGCAGGGAGATGTTGGCGGTTTCGGACATCGGCGTATCAATTTTGCCGCGCATGGCAATGGTGATGACGTTCTCGTAATTTTTGTTCCGTTCCAGGCCGTCCTTCCAGAACGAGTCGAGCAGGTTCGAGTGGGTCAGGTAATTCCAATCCCGGGCATGGTAGCCCAGCCGGTTCCATTCCTTGTCCGCCCGCATCATCGGCTCGACGTGGGACGTGCCCATGACAATGCCGTACTCGTCGGCGAGCCGGGGGTTCAGGGGATCGTCTTCGTTGAAACAATTGTTCCACATGGCCGGCCAGAGGTAGTTGGCTTTCAAGCGAAGCAACAGTTCGAACACATTCGTGTAAAACGCATGGTTGTAGTCGCCGTATTTTTCTTTGACCCATTCGGTCAGGTCGGGTGCTTCGTCGTTCAGGAAAATGCCGCGATATTTGACGGCGGGCGGCCCTTGCTCGTACCTACCGGCCTTGACGAAAACGGCGGTCTGGTGCGGCGCCGGCACGTCCGCCCACCAATACCACGGTGACACGCCCATCCCGGCGGACAGGTCGTAAATGCCGTAGATGGTTCCGCGTTTATCGCTGCCCACGATGACGAGGCCGCGGGCGACGCCGGGCAGGGGATTGGGCACAACCTGGGTGAAATACGATTCCCAGCGGTTGGTGATAGAGGAGACGTCAATTGTTCCTGCCCGGATCAGCCGGTCAATAGTTTGGCTTTTGCCAATCGTACCAATGATAATGGCATTCGTTCCCAAATTTTCTTCCCTGCTGTTGAGGACGGGGGTGTGGCCGGTGACACGGTTCACATCCGCGCACAGATTATTGGCGGCTATGAGTACGCCGGCGTAGTCATTGGTATCCACATAAATGGGCGCCACTGCGCCATCTTGAGCGACGCAGAAATCGCCGGGGCCGGCGATGTTCTCCACGTATTGCAGTTCGACCAGAGCCAGACTTTGGTGAGCGAACGCCAGAAGGCAAAAACCAAGCAGCGGGGCAATTCTGCGCACTGGCCGGCGCTCTTTAGTCAAACTGGGGACTCCTGATCCTTGAATCCGGTTCCGGCGGGGTTGAAGAATTCCAGTCTCTCTCGATCCATTCATGGTATGGTGGGCAGCATACCTTGCCGGGGAATGGATGAAACGATGAATTTTGCCGGAAGGCCCGGTTTCTCGTTGCTGTTTCTGCTGAATCCGACATGTTTATTTCAATGCTATGAATTTCTGTTTCTGCGCGGATTTACTGCGCTTCGCCTCAGCGCAGCCAGGCCGCAACCAAAGGAGCGCGGACAGTTTTGTCCCCGTGTCTCCTTGCAACTGCAAGCATTTCGCGGACAAAGCTGTCCGCGCTCCGGGAAAGTCCTCGCAGAAAGCGACGGAGGTGGGAAATAGCACTGCGAGGGCGCCACACTTCAATTGTTGAATAGCCATGCACCTCGGACTGGGACTCTATCGTCACCTGCTCACGCGCGACAATTTCCAGTTTGCGCGACAGGCCGGCGCCACGCACGTCGTGGCCCATCTGGTGGATTATTTCAAAGGCGGCGCGCACAACCCCGACGACAACCAGCCGACCGGGACGCCGCGGGGTTGGGGCCAGGCCGGCGACCCCGAAAAATTATGGAGCGCCGGAGAATTGCGCGCTTTACGCGCGGCCGTGGAAGCCGAAGGATTGAAGCTTGAGGCGATTGAGAATTTCGACCCGGCCCACTGGCACGACATATTGCTCGATGGTCCCCAAAGGCTGCAGCAGCTTGAAAATATCAAGGTGATTATCCGCAATCTGGGCGAGGCCGGCATCCCGACTATGGGTTACAACTTCAGCCTCGCCGGAGTTTGCGGACGCACCACCGGGCCCTACGCGCGGGGCGCGGCCTTGTCCGTGGGCATGGAAGGTCCCCTGGAGGAACCGATGCCCAACGGCATGGTGTGGAACATGGTTTATGATCCCCACGCGCCCAAGGGTTTTGTGCCGTCGATGACGCATGACGAACTGTG
>DATEGR010000041.1:0-3820 GCA_035279985.1 Verrucomicrobiia bacterium | reverse complement strand
GCGGAGTCGAGGGACGAGGGACGAGAGACGAGGAAATTTTCGACACCTCACCTTTTTTCCTCGCCGCAGGAGTTTGTTTTCTCCCAACGACCCTCACCCGTCCTCCGGACACCCTCTCCCGCTCCCGCGGGCGAGGGACAGCGGTCGAGGCGGAGGAGGGTAACCGGTATGCGGACATGAAGGCGGAAGCGGTAGCCCAAGCGACGCTGGATGGACTGGACGACTTTCTCCGGCCTCGTGTGTTTGCCGCGGATACGCGACATGTTCCAGGAACGGCGCTCACGCGACAGGCGATCACGACCCTCACCTTGATTTCCTCTCCCATCCGATGGGCGAGGAGCAAAACGGCGAGATTTGGTCAGTTGATCCCGGTTCACGTAGGAATTTTAACCACGGATGGACACGAATGGACACGGATTTTAACAAAAGGAAACCCAGGCAACGAAGCACCGAAGATATTTCAAATCTCTGTTTCCTCCGTTTGCTTCTGTGAAAATCTCTGCGCCCTTTTCGTGCTTCCACCTTCATTCCATTTCGGCGCGACAAGGCGCGGTTAAATTATTCCGTGTCCATCCGTGGTTAAGAACAAGCCGGCTGGGTGGCAGAGACTTTTACCGGGGACTCCGCTTTCAACTCCACTCAGGAAATTGAGTGGTATTTAAATCCAACGTGGAAATGGAGGCCATGTCGGAATCTTCAAGGCTGAAATCAAAGATGTTCACGTTTTCCGCGATATGCGCTTTCCGGGAGGATCTGGGGATGGCAATGATTCCTCTTTGGTAATGCCATCTCAGGCTGACCTGCGCCACCGTCTTATTGTACTTCTTGCCGATGGTGGCCAGCGTGGCGTTGGTGAAAAGCCCATGACGGCCTTCCGCAAATGGCGCCCAGGCTTCCATTTGCACGCCCTGTTGCTTCAAGTATTCCAGTGACTTGCCTTCCTGGAAAAACGCATGGGTTTCGATTTGATTTATTGCGGGTTTCACGTCGCTGCTCGCCATCAAGTCCTCCAGTTGCGCAGGTTCGAAATTGCTCACGCCGATGGCCTTGATTTTGCCCTGATGATAAAGTTCCTCCATGGCCTTCCAGGAACCTTTGATATCGCCAGCCGGCCGATGAATCAGGTAGAGGTCCAAATAATCCGTGCCCAGCTTGTTGATGGAAGTTTGAAATCCTTTCTTCGCCGGTTCGTAGCCCATATCGGCCTTCCACAGTTTTGAAGTGATAAAGAGTTCTTCACGTTTGATTCCACTCTGTTTGATCCCGGCGCCTACCGCCGGCTCAGTGCCGTAGATCATGGCGGTATCAATCAGACGATAGCCCAGCGAGATGGCATCGGCCACGCACCTTATGCCGACGTCGCCGTTGAGCGTCATGGTGCCCAATCCCAGACGTGGCATTGGCAGGCCGTTGTTGAGGGTCACGGGCGGGATCAAATTTTTCCGGGTGCCGGTATCTGGCGCGGCAAATGACTGCGCGCTGCCGAGGCCCAGGAACACGGCCGAGGCGGCAAATTCCGCGCTGGTCTGCAGGAAGTGGCGGCGGCTCATTCCGTTGGAGGTGCGTTCTTTATTCATATTGGTTGGCATTTCCCGTATGGTTTCCGGCCCGCGACCAGCGTGGGCCTTTTTTGTGATTCTCTGCCTGCTCCACAGATTGGCAAAGCTTTTTTTGGCTCGCATGCCCTGTTTTTCCCGGATGCGAAGACACCGCCTCCGCGGTTTCCAGTATTTGATGGCAAAGTGCGGCGCGGGTTGCGCCGGGATGCGGTGCCAGATTGGCATCTCATGATTTCTTCGTTGTCAGTTGGAACAGGAAATCCTCCGGAAATCGATCAAGGTTACGTTTGGCTTGAAACTGCACTATTCACTGCGAGTTGTAGCGGCGGTCTGCGACCGCCGAGGAATAAGCAGAACGGCGCTCATAGAGCGCCGCTACAGTGCAATTTCAAACCGAAACTGGTATTAGTTGGTTTCAATCAACTTGCAAGTCCGGCAGGTGGACGCCTCGGCAGCCGTCTCTGCAAAATAATCCCTGTCCATCTGTGTTCATCCGTGGTCAAGATCGGTTGAAAGTCGAAGCGGCTCGCGAGGATCACCGCAGAGCGGGACAGGCTGCTCGCCCCACCGGCAGCGGTGAACGATCAGGGCTGAAGCATGGCCCGGTAAAAGCGGTCGGGATAACTGGCGGAATTGACGTCGCTGAAATCGTAAAACATGGTGCTGTTGGTTTGCAGCGAGGTCCAGGACGTGAAATTGGTGGTCGCCTGGATGAGATAGCTCTGCCCGCTGGTGCCGGTGACGCGGAAACGGAACTGCTGGTTCGTCGGCCAGGCGACACGGGTCAGGCGAATGTTCGCCGCCGGATAATAATTCGACTGGCTGTTCCAGTGGGCGATAAATTGCGCAGGTTTGTCGCCGGCCCAGTTGAAATTGCCACCGGCATAAACGTCACTGCCGGAAGCGGCCAGGGCGATGCAGTTGCGCCCGAATTCAGTCCCGCTGCCGAGAGCCGCCCAGGTTGAACCATTCCAAACGGCGATGTTGGAGACAATCACGCCGCTGGCATTCGTGAAATTCTGTCCGCCAAAATAGACATTGGCGCCGGCCACCGCGATCCCGAGGACGTTGGCGGAGCTGGTGCCGGTCAGGCCGTTGCCCAGGGCGGACCAACTGCTGCCGTCCCACTGGGCGACGTGGTTAAGGGTGGTGGTGCCTGACTGCGTGAACGTGCCGCCGGCGTAAATCTTTCCATTCCCGGAAGCCAGGGCGTTGACTTTATTGTTAAGTCCCAACCCGAGCGGATGCACGAAACCATCATTGTAGTCGTAGTACGCGATGTTGGTGGCGGCAACACCGTTGACCGAGTAAAACTGTCCACCCATGTAAACTCTCGTGCCGCCGTCGTAAACAATGTCGTTGAGGATGGCATTGGTGCCCGCCACCGCGCCGATGGAATACCAGTTTCCAGCACTCCATATGGCCAGGCCCTGGCTGAAACCGACGTTGTTGATGTTGGTAAACGCGCCACCGATCCAAAGGAAACCGAATCCGTCCGTCGCGAGCGTGTTGACGTTGTAATCCACGCCGTTGCCGAGGGGAAACCAGTTGTTGCCATCCCATTCCGCGAGGCCGCCAACACCGGTGTAGGCGCCGGCATTGGTAAAATTCCCGCCTGCGTAAACATACGTGCCATCGGTGGCAATGGCATTGACACGGGCGGAGCTGCTAGACGGCCCGGAAACGCCGCTGCCCAACGCGTTCCACTGCTGGCCGTCGAAGTAAGCGATGCAATTGGCATTGGTTTTTCCCGCTGTGCTGAACAGGCCGCCGGCGTAAAGCCCGCCCGGAATCGAGCCGGACGCGGGGACAATGCAGAGGCTTTGCACGAAATCGAGGGAAGGTGACATGCCCTTGCTGGTGTCGCCACCCAGACTCCACCAGTTGGTGCCGTCCCAGCGCGCGACATTGGCGGCGCCCACGTTTCCGGCGCGGCCGAATCCGCCCACCACGTACAATTGATTGGACGACCAGCAAAGCTTGTTGGCCTGCGGCAGGCCCAGACCGTTTTGGAAAAAGTGCAGCCCGGTGCCCAGCGTTGACCACGTGTTGCCGTTGAAGCTGACAACATTCGTCGCGGCCATGCCGCCAATTTGAGTGAAGAAACCGCAGATGAACAGGTTCGTGCCGCCGATGGCGAAGTCCGAGACGAGCCGGTCCGCCTCACCGCCCGGGACCGCCGACCACACGCTGCCGTCCCAACGGGCAATGTTGGTCAAATGCAACGCGCTGTTGGTAAAGCCGCCGCCCGCATAAAGATA
>DATEGR010000040.1:0-4629 GCA_035279985.1 Verrucomicrobiia bacterium | reverse complement strand
TGAAAGATTTCCCGGCAAAAGCGACCATCGCCACCAGCAGCACTCGCCGGAAGGAACAATTGCTGGCCGCGCGACCGGATTTAAACGTGGTGGAAATCCGCGGCAACGTCACCACCCGGATGCAGAAGGTCGCCGAGCGCGGCGAATTGGATGCGACGGTACTGGCCCTCGCCGGCATCACGCGCTTGAACTTTGACATCAAACCGGATGGCCGGCTCATTGGCGACGCGGTGCCGGACGGTTTACTGGCGACGGTTCTGGACGTGGAGGTGATGCTGCCGTGCGTCGGGCAAGGCGCGATCGGCATCGAAATCCGCGCAGACGACGAGCGCATTGCCAAAATTTGCGAGCGGCTGAATCATTTCAATACATTCCATTGCGTAACGGCGGAGCGGGCGTTTCTGCATGCCATGGGCGGCGGCTGTCAGAGTCCGGTGGCCGCGTATGCCGAAGTGACCGGCGACAAAATCTTCATGCGCGCCGTTTCCTTCCATCACGGGCCGGCGGAACGCGCTGAAGGGAAACGCACCATCGCCGACGCCACATCGCTGGGTGAAGAACTGGCGGAGAAATTAAAATAGAATTGGTCACTCGCCCTCACCCCGGCCCTCTCCCCGAGGAGAGGGAGAATCGTTTGCCATTTTCTTGAAAATGCGTGCAACGGGATTTGCCGGATGATCAGTCGCAAAATCACAAACGGTCATTAGCTTTTCCTTCTCCCGGACCGGAACGATGCAGTTGGGCGGCTGCCAAAGTAGCGGCGACGCCTCGTCGCCAGCAGGTGAACACGACGCTCACGTCGTCGCATGTTTGCACGCACCGAATGGTTCACTAACCGGAGGCCGGCGACGAAGGCGTCGCTGGCACGCCCAAGCGACGCGGCGTCGCTTCCACCCTGGCGCCAACTGAATCGTTCCGGCCGGAGAGAAGGTCAGTATGAGAGCGGGCTAACGACTCCATCTACTTTTCCAGGGCGGCGAGGATGGCATCCAATTGTTTCCGTTCGATATCGCTAGCGGTTCCGGCAACGATGTGTCCCGCGATGCTGCGCAGGATATGGGACTCGTCGGCAGGCAGTTTTGGCGACAATTCCGTGATAAAATCGCGCGCGATGGCGGCAAAGGTGTTCCCGTTATAAAAGCAGAAAGGCGCGAGCTGATGACATTTCAGGCAAATTTCAAGCGCCTCAGTCAGCGCAAGTTCCCTGGATTGATTTTTCTGCCAAAGCGTTTTGGCGGGCAAATGTCCATCCGTAGTGGGTTTATGGAGAGCGTTCTTCTGCTTGCAAAGTCCGCGATTGATTTCAGTGACAATCTCCCAATCGAATGAACCGAGCCAGGGTTTGACAAGGCGCGACATAAGAAACCGGCTGCTTCAATGAGCCGCGGATTTCCTTAAACCGGCCTTGATCCGTTGCAGCGTCGTGACGCCTTCGCTTCTCAGGTATCCTTTTCCCGTCCGCGCCAGAACGGGTTCCGCAGCAAAACGGTCCTGAATCCGGAGCGCATCCTTCATGATCCGTTTCAGTCGCTTATGCTGAGTTTCCGTCATGTTTCAAACATACCCAATGAACCCAATAATCGCAAATCCATTCCGGCAACAAAAACGGCGCGAACTTTCGTCCGCGCCGTTGCTCCCCAGTTCCTCCTCCCGGGTTGACTATTTATACATCGTAATACATGAAGAATTCGTACGGATGCGGACGCAAGCGGATGGCGTCGTGTTCCTTGCGCTTGCTGCTGATCCACATGTCAATGAAGTCTTCAGTGAAGACGTCGCCTTTGAGCAGGAAGGCATGGTCCTTCTCCAGGCAATCGAGCGCTTCGCTGAGGCTGCCGGCCACGTTCGGAACTTTCTTCAATTCCTCCGGCGGCAGTTCGTAAATGTTTTTGTCCAGCGGCGCACCAGGCTTGATCTTGTTCTGAACGCCGTCGAGACCGGCCATGAGCAGTGCGGCAAAGGCGAGATACGGGTTCGCCGCCGGGTCCGGCGGGCGATATTCGAGGCGTTTGGCCTTGGGATTCTCGCTGTAGGTCGGAATGCGGACGGCGGCGCTGCGGTTGCGCGCGCTGTAGGCCAGGTTGACCGGCGCTTCGTAACCCGGCACGAGGCGCTTGTAGCTGTTCGTGGTCGGATTGCAAATGGCGCACAGGGCCTTGGCGTGCTTGAGCAACCCGCCGGCGTAGTAGAGGGCCATTTCGCTCAAACCGCCGTATTCCTTGCCGGCGAAGAGCGGTTTGCCCTTTTTCCAGAGCGATTGATGGGTGTGCATGCCGGAGCCGTTGTCGCCGAAAAGCGGCTTGGGCATGAAGCAAGCGGTCTTGCCATGTTTACGGGCGATGTTTTTGACCACGTACTTGTAAATCATCATCCAATCCGCGGCCGTCACCAGCGTGCTGAAACGGTAGTCAATTTCCGCCTGGCCGGCGGTGGCCACTTCATGGTGCTGGCGTTCGATTTTGACGCCGAGCTCCTCCATTACCAGGCACATTTCAGTGCGAATATCCTGCTGGGTATCGGCAGGCGCGACCGGGAAGTAACCTTCCTTATGGCGGATTTTATAGCCGAGATTCGGCATTTCATCGCGGCCGGTGTTCCAGACGGATTCTTCGCTGTCCACCGAGTAAAACGTGCCGTTGCTCTTGGAATCGAACTGGACATTGTCGAAGATGAAAAACTCGGCTTCAGGACCGAAGAACGCCTGATCGGCCAGGCCGGTGGAAATGAGAAATTTCTCCGCCTTTTGCGCGATGCCGCGCGGGTCACGACTGTAAGGTTCCAACGTGCCAGTCTCGGAAATCGTGCAGGTGAGACTCAACGTCGGGACCGCGCAAAACGGATCAATGAATGCCGTTTCCGGATCCGGCATGGCCAGCATGTCGCTGGCCTCAATGCTCTTCCAGCCGCGGATGGAGGAACCGTCGAAACCGAGGCCCTCGCTGAAAATGTCCTCGGTCATTTCGCCGATGGGACAACTGAAGTGTTGCCAGGTTCCGAAGGTATCCACGAACTTGATATCCATCATCCTGGCCCCGGCCTTTTTTGCCATTTCAATTACGCTCTTGGGTGTAGCCATATTTCAAATGAGAAGTTTTGATTGTTATTTTTGTTTGCGCAAACAAGTTGAAAGCTGCGCCGGTGGTGACTTTCGCCAACAACCGGCGCAGCGTCGAGACTTTTTTTAATTAGCCAACGTAACCCTCTTCGCCGTGTTCGTTGATATCCAGGCCCTGGATTTCGACTTCCTCCGTCGGACGCAATCCGACCAGCGCCTTGGTGATGTAGGCAATGACAATCGTGCCCACGATGAACAGCGCCAGGGAAACCCCGACGGTCTTCAACTGCTCCCATAATTGCGGCTGGAAGATGTGGTCGGTCACATAAGCCTTGAGGTTGGTGGCCAGGTTCGGATTGGCTGCCTGGCGGGCGAACATACCGGTCATGATGGCGCCGCACATTCCGCCGATGCCGTGGACGCTCCACGCATCCAGAGCGTCATCCATACCGAGCCAGGCTTTGACCTTGTTACAGAAGAACCAGGGAATGGTGCCGGCCGCAATGCCAATCCAGATGGAGCCGGAAGGCAACACGTAACCGCAAGCCGGGGTGATGAGCACCAGGCCCGCCACCGCGCCGGAACAGAAGCCCAGCACCGTGGGTTTGCCTTTCACAATCCAATCCCACATCGGCCAGACGAAGGAACCGACTGCCGTGGCAATTGTTGTAGTGGTGAAGGCGTTGGATGAGATTACGTCCGCAGCCACCGCGCTGCCGGCATTGAAACCATACCAGCCAACCCACAGCATGGACGCGCCGATATAGGTCAGTACAATGCTGTGCGGGGTGAAGTTTTCCTTCCCGAAGCCGAGGCGCTTGCCGAGGATGATGCACAGGACCAGACCTGACCAGCCCGATGACATATGCACGACCGTGCCGCCGGCGAAGTCGAGGCCTTTGATTGCCGCGTTGGCATTCCAGCAACCGTTCATCAGCCCATTAATGCCCCAGACCATGTGACCTTGCGTGAAGTACACGATCAGCATCCACAAGGTCATGAAGACGAAGATGGCCGAGAATTTCATGCGTTCCGCGATGGAACCAATGATGAGCGCCGGGGTGATGATGGCGAACATCATCTGGAACATGGCAAACACATTTTCCGAAACCCAGTAAGAATAATTCGGGTTAGGGGCGGAAGTGACATTGGCCATCATCCAGCAGATTTTTGGACTGCCCACGATGGCTTTTATCAGGTCCTCCTTGTCGGCCGCGCCGGTGCCGCCAAAGATCATGCCGTAACCGCAGATGACATAAAGAATTGTCACCAGACCGGTGATCAGGAAGCATTGCGCGAGCACGGAGAGCACGTTCTTTTTACGAACAAGACCGCCGTAGAACAACGCCAGACCCGGGAGCGTCATGAACAACACCAGCGCCGTGCTGGTCATGAGCCAGCCGTTGTGGCCGGCGCCGGGATAAGCAGCAATTGAACCGGTGCTGTTGGTAAGGCCGGCATTGATGATCGGTCCCCACTGCACGTTCTGATTGCCGTTGGTGTCTTTGAACGGCAAGGTCGGATCACCGTTTTGGAAATAGGCTTCCAATGCGGCCACGCGTTGGTCCAGCGAA
>DATEGR010000039.1:0-7854 GCA_035279985.1 Verrucomicrobiia bacterium | reverse complement strand
ATCGGGCGCCATGTCAGACCCGGGGGTGGCGATGGCCGTTGTGGTCTTCGGCGGCGTTTGCGCGCAGCCGGCCAGGACCAGGACCGCGGCGAACGTCAGGGCAGCCGGAATGAATCGGAGGGAGAATGCGTTCTTCGTCATGAGAGCAGCTTGATGGTTGGTTATGGATCCGGTCGTGACCGGCGGGTTTCCGCCGGCCAGGTGTATCCCAGGTTTTGGTCAGGCCCGGTCTGGCCGGCAATGGTGTCCAGCACGATACCCGGGTCCACCATCCAGATTTTCAGCGTGTGCACGCCAGGCCGCGCAATGGCATGGACGCCGGTGGTTAGCGCCGCGTTACGCAAAACATTTTCCTGCCAGCGCCGGTCAGTCTCACTCATGGTTGCCGGCAGCGAAACAATCCGGGGCGGCTCGTCGTCCACCGCAATTGCGTAACGCTGCGGTTTGCCGGTTTCCACGGAAAACGTTGGCAGCGCCCGCAGGGTGAACTTCCAGTCGCCGGGATGTTCGATCCGGAATCTGTATTGCAGGCACGGAGATGCGCTTAAAATTTCCCTCGGCTCGTTACGAACCGGAACGAGCGCCGGGAAAACAGCCACCGCCTCGCCGTTGTAACCCACGCCGATGATTTTCTGCCAGCGGGCATCCTTGCCCGGAATGAACGCCGTGGCGTGCCCGGCTTCCATGATCACGCAATGGTTGCGTTCGACGAAATCAGCTTGCGAATGTAGGACAGGCGTCGCGTTTGTCTCCATCTTCATCAGCTGGTCGGTTGGCCAGGCAACCCTATTGCTGGAGATTCCTCTTTCGGAAGAATTTTGAACTGAAGAGTTGGAGGCAGGCGCGACGCCTGTCCTCCCGGACGGTTCGATTTTCAATTCAAGCTGGTTGCGCGGATTGTCGGACATCAGGTAACGCCATTTGCCGCCGGCGATCCGGTTGTTGTATCGGTCCGTTAGCCGTTCGATTTCCGCCTGTGCGCGCCGCGCCTCGGCCAGCCGGGCGGCCCGGTCCTGATGATGGCCGGTGTAATATTCATCCAGTGCGAGACATTTTTCGTTCATCGCCGCCGCGGCTTCGACCGGATAGCCGACCAGTTCAAAAAAGGCGTTGTGCATTTCCGGCGGCAACCTTTTACCGACAGCGACCGCGCGCGCGGACAGTGTCTCCCATGCTGCCAGTCGTCGTTCCGCTTCGTCGCCATTGAGCGTGGTGGAAAACGTGTTCGTCAGGTTGACCGGCATGTGTTCCGGTTTGCGCTGAAAATTCAGCCGGTAATATTCGGCCAGGATCGAGGTGAGTTCCGGTGCGCTGGCCGCGCCGAAATCGCGCGCCAGTGGTTGCGCCAGCAAATCGTAGGTGTTCGTGCCGTTCCAGGCATGCGGGTCCCACGCCAGTTTGAGGAAGAATTCAATGTCGAGTTCCGCCGGTTTCAAATCGCCCACGTTGAGGATCCAGACCCGGTTCGCGCCGTAATCGTAGGCCTTGGTCATCTCCTCGGCGATGAGCGCGGGGGGAGTGGTGCAGAGCCAGAGGTAATCCCGCGGCCGGCCGTAATACGAGACGTGGTAATAAACCCCGGCGCCGCCGCTGCGCTGGCGCTCGCGCGCGTCGGAAAATTCGCGGATATAACCGTAGTTATCGTCCGGCCAGACCAGCGTGATGTCGTCGGGCAGATCCGGCCTGAGGCGGTAGAGTTCGAGCACTTCCTTGTAAGGACAGAATATTTGCGGCACCTGCGCCACGTCGGGATTGACCCAGCGGGCGAGCATCTCGCGCTGGTCGGCGATGATGGTGTGCAGCCGTTCGGCTTTTTCGCGCGGCGTGCCGCCGCCGGGCATACCCGAATCATGGATGCCGCGCATGCCGAGTGTGTAAATATTCTCGTATTTGCCATTTTCCCGGACGCGCTGTTCCCAATACTTCAACACGCCGTCCGGGTTGGTCACGAAATTATAATCGCCGCGGCCGGCGCGCGCCCATTCGTCCACGTTGTCGCGGAGCATTTGCTCGCAATGCGACGAGCCCATCACAATGCCGTAGTCATCGGCCAATACTTTGTCTTCCGGATAAAAATTGAAGGCGCGGGTGCCCGGATGCATCGCCGGCCAGAGATAATTGGCGCGCAACCGCAACAACAGCTCGAAAATTTTCGCGTAGGTTTTCGGGCCGATATTGCCGGTCGCCGGATCGAAGGTTTTGGACGCCCACGGACGCAGACCCCAGTCTTCATCGTTCAGGAAAATGCCGCGATATTTCACTGCCGGCGGGCCTTGCTTGAAAATGTCGCCTTGCAAGGCGACGAATTGTTTCCGCGGCACCGGCACGTCCGCCCACCAATGCCACGGCGAAAGGCCGATGAGTTCCGACAAGTGGTAAACGCCATAAATCGTCCCACGGCGGTCGCTGCCGGCGATGACCAGTGCCCGTGAGATGCCCGGCAGCGGGTGCTTGACGATTTGCAGCACGTAGCTTTCCCATTCACCGCGGACACCGCTCACGTCCAGTTTTCCGTCCGCTGCCAGCCGGTCAATCGTCCGGCTGTGGCCGAGCATACCGACCATGACCAGATTGGTCTGGCCGTTGGCGGTCGGGATCAACTCCGGTTTGACGCCGGTAACGCGTTGAACATCCTCGGCCAGGTCCCTCGCGGCGCGAACAACCGCGGGTTCATCATTGGTGTCCACGAATATTGACGTGGCGTTCTGCCCGTCAAAAAGGGAGAAATCCGGCGGCTCGGGCGAGCCGGTGAGTGACAATTCGCCAAATGCCGACCGGGCAGACAAAAACATTAAAACGACGGCAATTAATCGGGCCGCTCCGCTGGAAGCGGCACAAGGATTTGGCATTTTTCGTTGCACAACTTGGAAAATGGACGCCCAGCATTCGGTAAAGGTGACGGTAAGGCAATCACCCAAACTGTGGATGCCGGATTGACCGTGAGCCAAGCCCCGGTTTTAGCGCCAAACTAGTCGAGATGAAAAACTTCCTTGAGCGGATGGCATACGGGCGCATGGTCCGGCTCTACTTCCATCAGCGGCGCCATGGAATCCCACCACTTGCGGACGATGGGCGATTGCGGAAGGTCGGCGGCGGAATTGCCGTCCGCAAGCTTCTGCACGGCAAACAGTGTCAGCGTTGCTTCGTCGAGAAAGATCGAGTAGTCCGAAATGCCGGCCGCGCGCAATTCTTTCGCCAGGTCCGGCCAGAGTTCGTCGTGCCGCCGCTGGTATTCGGCGGCGGCACCGGGCTTGAGCTTCATTTTGAATGCGCTGCGTTTCATCCTGCGTTTTGGTCCGGCGGTTCTGGTCGTTGAGAAATGACCCGCGTTCCCGGGCAAGGTTCACAACGTGTGATGAATGAATGCCATCAGATTCGTCCAGCCCGCGCCCGCGCCGATGACCATGGTGCTCAGGACCAACGTGGCAATGCCGGCGCCGATGAGCAGGTGCGCTTTTTTGCTGGCTCCCTTCCATTCGTGGAAAATCCAGCCCCACATCGTGGCGAAGATGATGATGCTGGCCATGTGCAACGTCCACGACGCAAAATCGTATTTGCCCATTTGCACCGCGCCCATCGTATAGAAGAAAAACTGGAAATACCACGTGGTACCCGCCAGCGCGGAGAAAAGATAATTGCCCAGCACGGGAATTTTTAGATCCACCGGACCGCCGGTTGCGGCAGCGATTTCCGCCGGGCCCTGTTCACTGCCGGTTCCGCCATGGTGCGCATGTTCAATTTTGACGTGCGAGGCGAGATATTGATAGCCGGTGCCGTTCTTGAGGTTCAACAAAACGCACCAGATAAAATTGGTCGTGAAACCGCCCAGCAGGAGCACCGGGAGCGCGGGCAGGCCGGTCCAGATTGAATTTGTCCCGGCGGCCAGCGAGGCCGCATTGATGCCTTTGCCGGCCTGCAAGGCAAAGGCAAAACACGCGCTCATGATGCCGCAAAACGTGGCGACCAGAATTCCTTTTTTGAAACTGAATTCCTTGATCGCCTGTTTTTTTTGTTCCGCCGGCATCTCCGATTCCTTGGTGTAGCCGGCCAGCGCGGCGATGGCGATGCCCACCAGGCAGACGCCGACACCCGCGAGCGTGACTTGTCCCGAGGTGGATTGGATGATTTGAACGATGCTGGTGCTGTTGGCGAACACAAAAAAATTCGGGGTGAGCGCCTTGAAAACCGGCGGTACCATGGTGCCGAACGCCGCGCAATATCCCAACGCCACGCCGGTGCCCAGCGACAAACCCAGATAGCGCATCGTCAGGCCATATGTCAGTCCGCCCAACCCCCACAACACGCCGAAGAAATACGTCCACCAAAGCGTGCTGGCGGTCTGTTGCCGGATGACCCCCAGGAGGTCGTTCGTCATGATATAGGCAAACAGCCAGGGACAGATAATCCACGAAAAAATTCCCCCGACGAGCCAGTAGGTTTCCCACGACCATTTTTTGACGCCTTTGTAGGGCACATAGAAACTGCCGGAGGCCAGCCCGCCCAGCCAGTGGAAGAATACGCCGAGAAAGGGATTGGGAGTCATGGTGGTTTTGCTTTGTTGCCGCAAACTATCCGAAAGACACGCCACCGAAGGCAATCACCATTTCTGGTTATGGCGTGGAACCGGGAATTCCCGGAACCTGCCTGCCCGCGGCGGGATGCGCGGTGGAAGCGTGCGGTAACCCGTGCCATTCCACGAATTCAGCGGGAGATATCTTTACGAATCTCGATTTTTATTATAAACTATCCTCATGGCCATTGGAGTGAATTCCAAACGACCGGGCCTTTCGGGTAAATTGCTGGTGGCCGCGCTGATTTCGGCCGGCACCTGGAGCCTGCCAGCCGGCCCGTACCAAAATCCGGCCAACTACTCCATGCAATCGTGGCAGGTGCAGGACGGCCTGCCGTACGACACCGTCGACCGCATTGTGCAGGACGGGCAAGGATTTCTTTGGTTGGGAACCATCGGCGGGTTGGTGCGATTTGACGGGGCACATTTTGTAACCTTCACTTCTCCCCTGATCGTTGGCGCCGATGGGCGCAACATCCGGGATCTGGTGGCCGGTCCCGGGAACACCTTGCTGATGCTGCCGGCGGCGGGTGGGGTGGTACAGCTCGCCAATGGCGTTTTCAGCCTGCATCCCGCCAGTGCACGGATGGCGGGCAGGCAACTGGTGTCGCTGTTCGTCGAACCGGACGGTGCCCTTTGGGTGGGAACGCTCGATGGTCATGTCATCCGCTGGAAGGACGGCCGGATGATCCAATTCGGGAGGAACGACGGGCTGAGCAATCGCATTGGGACCAAACCCGGCTTTGCCCGGGATGACCAGGGGCAGGTGTGGATTGCCGATGGGGATTTTCTCGGCGTTTACCGGGATGGACGTCTGGTGCGGGTCAATGAGGGGCTGGTATCGCCGATTGCGGTGGCCCCCAGCCGGTCGGGAGGAATCTGGATAGCCGGACGGGACCGGCTCCTGAAGATGGTCAAGGGGCAGTTCGTCATCGTGAGCACGGGTTTTCCCTGGGCGGGCGGCGCGGCGGTCAAGAGTTTGTACGAAGATCGGAATGGCGGGTTGTGGTTGGGGACCAGCACCCGCGGATTGTTCCGGATGGTGGGCGGCACGTTTCACAGCGTGGCCACTTCGGATCGCTCAATCACTTCAGCCACCGAAGATCGTGAGGGCAATTTGTGGGTAGCCACTGCGGGTGGAGGCATCGACCGGTTGAATCCCACCTTTGCCACCTTCTACAACACCGCGTCCGGGCTTGGCGAGGACGTGAGCGATGCCGCCTGCGTGGACCGGCGTGGCACGGTGTGGTTTGCCAATCGCAGCGGTGGCGTCGCCCGAATGACCAATGGGGTTGTTTCGGTGGTGCCATTTCCCGGCGGCCGCCGATTGAGTGCGCAGGCGATTCTGGCGGATGATCAGGATCGTATCTGGGTGGGCGCCGAGAGCGGCTTGTTCCGTTTTCCACGAGATCACCCGGAAGCACTGGAAACGATGAATCCCAGCGTGCAGCGAATCCATGTGCTGTTTCTGAGCCGGAACGGCGATGTCTGGGTGGCGGCCGAGCCGGCGTCGCTGGGACGTTTTCACGACGGCCAATACCAGGCTTTTTCCGAAACGGACGGGTTCCTGGGACAACGGGTGCGCGCCGTGGCCCAGGATGCGGCGGGAACCGTCTGGATTGGTACCGAGGATGGCGAACTTTATTCCTGGACCGATAACCGCTTTACCCGTTTCACCAAAGCGGATGGTTTGCCCGGTATGCCCGTCCGCGCCTTGCTGGCCGATGCGGATGGCCTGTGGCTGGGAACCGTTGGCGGCGGCCTGGCCCGGTTGGCGCACGGGCGTTTTCAGACTATTTCCGCTGCCGACGGCCTGCCGGATGACGTGATCACCCAGATTCTGGAGGATGATCATGGCCGGTTTTGGTGTGGCACACGGCGCGGCATTTTCAACATCCGGAAACTGGATTTGCTGGACTTTTTTGCCGGCAGGAATCCGGAAGTCAACGTGGTTACTTTTGGCAAGAGCGACGAGCTGTCCCGGGCGTATTGTCTGGCCAGCGAATGCCAGCCCAACACGTGGAAGGACCGCGACGGTCAGCTCTGGTTTGTCACCCAGCAAGGTGTGTTGGACCTGGATGCCGACGCATTCAAACCCAACCCGCTGCCGCCGCCGGTATTGGTTGAAGGCCTCAAGGTCAACGATCAATGGCTGGCGACGACTGGAACGGTCCGGGTGGCGCCATGCCCCATGAAGCTGGAATTTCAATTCGCCGCCTTGAGTTATGCCGCCCCTTCAAAGGTGCGGTTCAAGTATAAATTGGAGGGGGTGGATTCGGTCTGGAATGAAACCGCGCAAGGCAATGCGGTCTATGCGGGCTTGCCGCCCGGCCGATACCGACTGCAGGTGACGGCCTGTAACAACGACGGTGTCTGGGACACGCGCGGCGCGAGGCTGCCATTTGTCGTGCTGCCGGCCTGGTGGCAGACCTGGTCGTTTCGCGGGGCGGCCTTGCTGATGTTTGCCGGCATCGTATCGGCCGGCGGGCGCTACTGGGCCAACCGGCGGTGGCAATTGAAGCTGGAACGTTTGGAACAGCAACAGGCGGTGGAGCGCGATCGCACCCGCATCGCCAGGGACATCCATGACGATCTCGGCGCCGGGCTGACCCAGATCACACTGTTGTGTGAATTGGGCCGGCGCGAACCGACGGAGGCAACGACGCAACTGGAGCGCATTTCTGATTCAGCCCGGCAGTTGACACGGGACATGGACGAAATTGTGTGGGCGGTGGATCCGCAACATGACACGTTTGCCGGGCTGATGGATTATCTCTCGGCGTTTACGGAGGATTATCTGCGGGTGGCGGGCATCCGGTGCCGAATGGATTTGCCCCCGGGCTATCCGGTGGCGCGGGTGGACGCGGAAATGCGTCACAACCTTTTTCTGGCGCTCAAGGAGATGCTCAATAACGTCGTCAAACACGCGCACGCTTCCGAAGTGTGGCTCCGATTGCGCCTGGATAAAACGTCGTTCACGCTGATTGTCGAGGACAACGGCCAGGGCGTACAAGCCGCCCATGGCAGCACGGCGAACGGAGCCGCCAGCCGGATTTGTTCGGGCGCCGGCCTGCCGAATCTCCAAAAGCGTCTGGCGGCCATTGGCGGCCAGTGCCGGGTGCACAGTTCACCCGGGCGAGGCACGCGCGTGGAAATGACCCTGGGGCTGAATGGCGCCGTATCGCCAATTGTGGCGATTGAATTACCCCGGTTGCAGCCCTAAAATAGGGGCAAGAGAATGAAATATAGAATACCGGGATACTGCGTGCCGCGCAGTCATGGGG
>DATEGR010000038.1:0-4637 GCA_035279985.1 Verrucomicrobiia bacterium | reverse complement strand
ACCTTTGCGACCAGCTATACCATCGTGGACGCCTCGACCGCGCCAAAATGCGCGATCCAAGCTGGCGGCGACGCCAATGGCAATTTCAAACACATGCTGCCGGTTGGCAATTAAGCCATTGGCTAAAGCAGTGTAATTTGCAAGGCCTGAAGTTATCGCTTCAGGCCTTTTTAATTTTCAGGGTGCCGGAAAAACTCCGGAAGCTGAATTCAACGGCGGGATTCGTTTGGCGGTTCGGATGGGTGACCCGCATTTGTAAACGTGCTTTCAACGTACGTGAAAATTTTCCCTTGTTTCGGATTTTAAGCTGACGTCCCGTGCGGTACTTGGTAAGCAGTGTACGAGTCATCCACTTATGACCCATCAACGCTGGCTGCGGATTATTCCGGTGGCGCTCATCATGTACACCATTTCGTACGTGGATCGCACCAATATCTCCCTGGCGCTGGATCCGAAGCTCTCCGGGATGATGCGGGACCTGTTGATGAACGACCGGATGAAAGGGCAGGCGGCCGGCATATTTTTTCTGGGCTACGTGCTGTTGCAGATTCCCGGCGGTTATCTTGCCGGCCGCTGGAGCCCGAAGAAATTGATCTCCCTTTTTCTGGTGTTCTGGGGCATTTGCGCGGTCGGCTGCGGTTTAGTTTCCAGTTTCCGGGAATTCGCCGTGATGCGTTTCATGCTCGGCATGGCGGAAAGTGGCGTGTATCCGACCATGCTGGTAATGCTGGCGAACTGGTTTCCGCGTTCGGAACGCGCTCGCGCGAATGCCTACTGGAACCTCTGCCAGCCACTGGCGGTCGCTGCGTCCGCACCGGTCACCGGCTTGTTGCTGGTCGCCTACGGCTGGCAGACGATGTTCATTTTGGAGGGTGCCCTCCCGTTCCTCTGGTTGCCGGTCTGGCTCTACGCCATCAGAGACCATCCGCGTGACGCGAAGTGGATTTCGCGCGACGAAAAGGATTTCCTCGAAACCACGCTGCAACGCGAAGCCCGGGAACTGGAGCCGGCAAAAAAAATCCCCCTCGGGCGCGCCTTCCTGCGACCGGCGGTTCTCACCATGCTGGCGGTCTGTTTTCTTTACAACTTTGCGTCCTACGGCTGCAACACCTTCCTTACGGAAGGCATCAGGGGCGGCGGCCACAATTTCACCGGCTTGGAAATCGGCCTGCTCTTCGCCGTTCCTTACGTCGTCACCGCCGTCGTTATGGTGCTCCTTTCGCGGCATTCGGACCGGACGGGCGAACGCCGTGGTCACGCTGCTTTCATTTATGCCGTGAGCGGCACAACGCTCATCGCGAGTGTCTTGCTCAAGGAACATTCCTTCTGGCTGTCGTATGCGTTCCTGTGTCTGGCCATTCCCGGGCCGTTTGCGGGACTGGCCCCTTTCTTTGCCATCCCCACGGAGACCATGCCGCGCGCGACCGCTGGTGCGGTCATCGGCCTGGTCAATGCGCTCGGCAATGTCGGTGGTTATCTTGGCCCGACGATTGTCGGGATATTGAAAAGCCGGACTCATGAAATCGCCGTTCCCTTCGTGGTTTTGGGTGGCGCGTTGCTCGCGGCGGCGGCACTTTGCTTCTTGCTGCCCAAAGCCGCGCGGCAAAATCAATCCCCGTCGGCCATGCCCAAAGTCTGAATCAGCGCCGTCACAATCTCCTCGGGCGACATTTCACAACTGAATGTCAGGACGTCCGCCGGTGGTTCCAGGGTCGCCAACTGGCTGTCCAACAAGGTCGGCGGCATGAAATGGTTCCGTCTGGTTTTCAGGCGCGCTTCAATGACGGAGCGCGGCCCGGTGAGATAAACAAACTTCACGCGCCCATCGCCGCCTTGAAGCAAATCGCGGTAGGCTGCCTTCAAAGCTGAGCACGCCATCACCGTGCAGGCGCCCCGGTCGAGCGAGCGCACGATGATTTCCCTCAAGGTTCGCAGCCAGTTCACCCGGTCAGCGTCCGTCAGCGGAACGCCGCGGTGCATCTTTTCGATGTTTTCCGGCGGATGAAACTCGTCTCCTTCGAAAAAGAGTGCGCCGGTCCTTTTCGCGAACAACGTTCCCGTCGTCGTTTTACCGCTTCCGGACACGCCCATGAAAATCAGCACCAGCGGGCGATGGGAGGACGGCTTCATCGTATCGCTGGCGCTCCTCACATGATCTTCAGCTTCGGCAAATCCTGCGAGTCCACCAGACCGACCGGCTCGCGCTTCGCGTTCACCACAATCAAATCGTCAATGTTCCGTTCGTTAAAAATCTTCAACGCCTCGACGGCGAGCGCTTCATCATTGATGGAAATTGGATGGTGCGTCATCACCTTTTTCAACGGTTGCCCGAGCAGATTTTCGCTCGTCGCCATGCATCGGCGGAAATCGCCGTCGGTGAACACGCCCACGAGTTTGCCGCGCGCATTCACCACGCTCAGACTGCCGGACCGGGCGTGCGTCATCACCAGCAGGGCGTCCTTGACCGGGAGATTTTCATCCGCCACCGCGTTGCGCTCACCCGAGCGCATGATGTCGCCCACGCGCAACAACATGGCGCGGCCGATCGCGCCGCTGGGATGCCGCCGGGCGAAGTCGCTTTGCTTGAACCCGCGCGCCTGCAACACTGCCATCGCCAGCGCATCGCCCATCACGAGCATCGCAGTCGTGCTGGAGGTGGGCGCCAGGTTGAACGGACACGCTTCCTTGGGCACCTTCACGTTCAACACCACGTCGCTGTGCCGCGCCAGTGACGATTTCAGGCCGCCGGTGAGGGCAATGATTTTGACGGAGAACCGTTTCAGTGCCGGCAGCAGGTTCAGCAATTCCTCCGACTCGCCGGAATAGCTCAACGCCAGGATTATATCGCCATCGTTGACAATGCCGACGTCACCGTGCAGGGCGTCCACACTGTTGAGCACCACACTGGTCGAGCCGGTGCTGGTGAGCGTCGCGGCGATTTTCCGGCCGACGTTGCCCGATTTGCCGATGCCGACCACGACGATTTTGCCGCGTTGTCGGAGCGCGGCGACAAGGATTTCCACCGCACTGTCAAACGCGCGGTCGAGCCGGGCGCGCACGGCCTTGAGCGCGGCAAGTTCGATGTCGAATACATTGCGGGCCTGACGCAAATGGCTCATGGGCGCCAGTGTGTCAGGAGCGTGGCGTGGATTCAACCGCGATTCGGTCGCGGCCGGCGCAGAATTTAACTGGTCATGCCATGGAGAATTCTGTATTTCGTGTCGTCACCACCCTTATGAATAATCAAAGCCATCACTGCCACCGAATTCGTGAGAAAAATTTGAAGCCCGCTATCACCCCGCGTCGGATCTGGCTGTTGTCCGCTCTGCTGTTTTCCTTTACTCCTTGGAGTATGACGTGCGCCCGGGAAACAGCGCTTTATCTTGACGACCAACAGCCGGTGGCCGCACGGGCGAATGACCTGCTGGCACGCCTGACGCTGGAGGAGAAAATTTCATTGGTCCACGCCAATTCCAATTTCTCGACCGCGGGCGTTCCGCGGCTGGGCATCCCCGAATTGATCATGGACGACGGCCCGCTCGGCGTCCGCGAGGAGGTGGACGATCATTTTCATGCCCTGGGCCACGTGGATGATTTTGCCACCGGCATGCCCGGGGCGCTCGGCCTGGCGGCCACGTGGGATACCAACCTGGCGCGGGCTTTCGGCATGGTCATCGGCCAGGAAGCCATCCAGCGTGGCAAAGACATCATGCTCGGGCCGGCGGTGAACATCCAGCGCACCCCGTTGTGCGGCCGCAATTTTGAATATATGGGTGAAGACCCGTTCCTCACCTCGCGTATGGCCGTCAATTATATCGAAGGCGAGCAGGCCCAGGGGGTTTCCTCCTGCATCAAACATTTTGCCGCGAACAACCAGGAGTTTGAGCGCGGTTCCATCAATGAAATCATCGACGAACGCACGTTACGCGAAATTTATCTGCCGGCGTTTCGTGCCGCGGTGGAGGAGGCGGGGGTCCTGTGCGTCATGTCCGCGTACAACCAGATTAACGGCCAGTATTGCTCCGAAAATGCACATCTCCTGAAAGATATTTTGAAGGATGACTGGGGCTTCCCAGGCCTCGTCATGTCTGACTGGGGCGCGGTGCATCACACGGATTTGACCGTGTTCAACGGCCTCGACATCGAAATGGGCACGAAGGCGCCCTACGAAAATAACTACCTGGCCGCGCCGTTTCTGGAAGGATTGCAGAATGGCAAATATCCCGTCGCCGCGCTCGACGAGATGGTGCGCCGGCACCTGTACGTGATGTTCAAATTGAATCTGATTTATGACCCGTCCAACCCGCCCGCGGCCAGACCCGAACCGACAACGCCATTGAGCACCAAAGCCCATCAGGCAACGGCGCAACAAATTGCCGAGGCCGCCTTCGTGCTGCTGAAAAATAATAACAATTTCCTGCCGCTGGATATTGCGCATATCCCGACCATCGCGGTGATTGGCGGCAACGCCACCGCCCAGTTCTGCCATTCCGGCGGCTCGGCAAATATCAAGGTGCCGTTCGAAGTCACCGCCCTCGCCGGCATCAGCAATTACATCGGGGGCAAGGCAAAAATCGTTTACGCCGAAGGTTATTATCCTCCCGGAAACCGGGGACAGCCGGGGCACAAACCTGACG
>DATEGR010000037.1:0-5040 GCA_035279985.1 Verrucomicrobiia bacterium | reverse complement strand
ATGTCTTTCTGCCGACCGGCTACACGAAGGAAGAAATGAAGATGGAAAATGAAGGCCGGAAAATCATGCACCACCCGGATTTCCGGGCGAGCGTGACCTGCGTGCGCGTGCCGGTTTATCGTTCACATTCCATCGCCGTGAGCGCGGAATTTGAAAAGCCGGTGAGCGTGGACGCCGCGCGCAAGGTGTTGAAACAGGCGCCGGGCCTCGATCTCGTGGATGAGCCGGAGAACAGGAAATATCCGATGCCGCTTTTCACCTCGGAGAAGTACAATTGCGAAGTGGGGCGCATCCGCAAGGATTGCGCGCTGGAGAACGGGTTGTGTTTCTGGGTGAGCGGCGACCAACTGCTCAAGGGCGCGGCGCTCAACGCGGTGCAGATTGCGGAAGAACTGCTCAAATAGGCCTCGTAGCCGCCGACGTGAGTCGGCTCAAATTTTGGGCGAAGGTAGAATGACCGGACTCACGTCCGCTGCTACATAGTTAATCGTCAAGGCGTGGCGAGCCGATAGAAACCGCTGTCATTGGTAAGCGGCAGCGTTACTTCCTCCTGCAAGTTGGTGAGATTAAGAACGGGCGGGTTTGTCTCGTCCGTCCAGTTCGTGGTGGTCAAATCCGGGTTCTGCTGCAAAACAAAATCGGTCGAAGGAATAATCCAAGAGAGAATGAGGTTGCCGTTTGTCGGGGTGATGTTCAATGAAGGCTCGGGAGTGGTTTGTGAAGTCCAAATTCCACCGCCCCTCACCACCGCCGTCAGTCGACTGCCATCCGCCGAACAAGCGATTGCACCCCAGTATCTGTCCGGCGCGGCGGCAGATGTCCAACTTATCCCAGAATCTCTCGAGATATAAATATTTCCGGTAGTAGGGATCGCTTCCATCAATGTACTTCCATCGGCAGAAGAGGCTACAATCGGGTAAGCTCCCGCGGGGACGTTGTTTGATGTCCAATTGATTCCCGAATCGCTTGAGGTATATATTGAAAACGATATCCCATTGTTATTGCCTGCAACTAACTTTTGGCCGTCTGCGGACGAAGCGATTGAATTCCAAAACATATTGGGCACGCTGTGGAAAACCCAGGTGGCACCTGAATTCGTCGAGGTATAAATGATGCCTGGATTGGTAGGATAATAGACCGTGCCAGGATCCCCGACTATGGCAACCAGTTTGGTTCCATTTGCGGAACTGGCGGCCGATGACCATGGTATTGCCGGGACGTTGTTCAATTGCCAGGTAAGCCCCGAATTAGTGGAGGTATAAATCGCTCTGCCCCCATTCTCCAGTACCAGCAACTTATTCCCATCAGCGGATGAAGCCAGCCCGAACCAGTTTCCCAGTGGCGCGCTGGTCTGTGTCCATGTAATCCCGGAATCTGCAGACACGTAAATCAGGCTCGGACTACCGCCTGCAGGAGTGTTGCTGGCGCACACCATTACTAATTTGTTGCCCTCTGCCGATGAGGCGATGGACGGAAAAGACGCAAACACAGGAGGCGCATTGCTTGCCAGCACCCAATTCACGCCAAAGTTGGTGGACGTGTAAATCCCGCCGCTGGAAGTAGCTACAAGTTTGCTACCATCCGCTGAACAAGCAATCGCCTGCCAATTTGTAATTGGCGCACTGGTTTGGGTCCAAGTTTGGGCCGAAATGGAATCAGCTGTCATTAAAACAGCGGCGACCAAAGTCCACAACGCCATTTGCGTGGTTTTCATGGTGGTTCTTGTGGTTAAGTGCCACACGCATAACCTGCGCCACACCAATTTTCTTAACAAAATCAGAGTTTTTACAACGATATGGATTCAAACGCGCGAATCCCACGCGCCAAGCGTGAAAATTTCACGCATCACTGCGGTTTGGCCGTTTCCTTGGTATAAGCGACCAGATTTTTGACGTTCGCCTTGGCGGCGGCGTCGCGCACTTTCACCACTTTTCCCCAGGGCGCCTTTTCGTCCGCGTTGATGGCCAGGACCAGTTGCGGGTTCCTCGCGGCGCGCGAAACCAGTTGGTTCTGCAATTGCTCGAACGTCACCGGCAATTTTTCCAGATAATAAACGCCGTTGGAGTCAATGCTCACCACGAACGGCGGGTTTTCATTCGCCCCGGCCTTTTTGGCCTGCGACGATTCGGGCAACTGCAGTTTCAACGCCGCCTGCTGCTTGAATGTGGTGGTCACGAGCAGGAAAATCAGCAGCACGATGAGCACGTCAATCAGCGCGACGATGATGACAGCGGGCGTGGTGCGGCGTTTGCGAACGAAGAAGCGCATGTCAGTCGGGATCGGACACCTGGGATTTCACTCCCGGCTTCCGGGATTTGGCACTTGAGACATACTGCGTTTCAGAAACCAGAGGGCTCGCTTCCGGTTGCGGGACGCCCGAGGCCATCTCCGAATACTGCCGCCGGATGTAATCGTCGCAGAGCGCCTCCATCTCAACGGCGAACACCTCGACTTTTTTGCTGAAATAACTCCAGAAAATCAGCGACGGAATGGCGATGAGCAGGCCGATCAGGGTCGCGCGCAAAATCAGGGCGATCCCGGCCGCCAGTTTCGCAGCGTCGTTCAAACCGGTTTGCCCCACGTCACCGAACACCGTCATCATCCCCGCGATGGTGCCGACCAGCCCGAGCAGCGGCGCGATACCGACAATGATTTCAAGCACGACCAGGCCGCGTTCGAGCCGGACGATTTCGTGGCGCGCGGCGGTTTGGAGCGCGTCGACATTGTCCGTTTTCGGCCAATCCAGATGGTCGGAGGCGAGCAGCAACAAACGACCGAGCGGCGAAGGTTTTCTACGACAGATGTGGCACAACGATTTCGTGTCCTCGCGGGTTCTACAGGCCATGAGTGCCTCAGTGATTTCCGGCGGCACGACCTTGTTCCAGCGCAACGCCAGTGCGCGTTCGATGATGAACGTCAGTCCCACGACGGAAGTTGCTCCCAGCAATATATAAATGAGTATATCCATAAATTCTTCCTGCCATTGTGAACGGCTCAGTAATAATAAAACGTGAATGTAATTTCGCGATAATCCAGACCCACCATGGCCCGCATGTCCGTCGGCCATTGGGCGTAGGGCGCAGGATCCATCACCGCTTTCTGGCAAACATAGCCCAACAAATCTCCCACGGTATTTTGCATGACCACCATATCGGAGATGCGTCCATCGTAATTCAAGTGAAATCGCAGGACCACTTTGCCGCTGCGGTCGCGGGCGAATTGCCGGCTGTCCAGCAAATCGTACCAGCGCTGCGTCACGGCCTGGATGAAGGCAGCATCATACGCGCCAAATGGCGTCGCCTTCACATCCAGCGACGGCACCAGCGCTTCGCGCCGGACGCCGCCTTCCTGTTTCATTTTCACGCCCGGCAGCTGTTTTTGTTGCGCGAGCGCCTGCTTGAGCGTGCGTGGACGCGGTTGTTCCGTCGGCTGGGTATCGGATGGTTTGCCGAGTGTCAAATCTCCCGCGTTTTGTTGCCGTGACGCCAGTTCTTCCCGGGACGGTTGCATGGAGGGTCTGAGCTGGGAAAAGTCCGGGCGGGGGGCGTCTTCGGCTTTAGCGATATCGGTTTGCGTGCCTTTGATTTGGGGAACCTGGGTGTCACGATTCGCTTCCGGGTTGGCCGCACGCGAATTCTGGTTGGAATAATATTTGGCATTCTTCGGCACCTCGGTGGCCGCCTGGCTGGGCGGCACGTCCACAAATTGCAATTCGGGCGATTGCGGCGGCGGCGGCGCCGGTTTAATTTTGGTAAAAAGCATCAAGGGTGGCAGCCGGAGCTTCTGCCACAGGTTGAAGTCCTTGCCGGCCTCATAACCGCCCCACGCCAGCAGATGCGCCAGCAGCGACACGACAAAGACCCACGCCAGCCGCCTGGTTTCAAGACGGCTGAACCGCAACGAATCCAACTGTATGCCGACTCCGGTCATGACCACCAAGCTTGCCCCAGGAAAACCAGGGGAGCAACTTCTTTGCCGGGATTAGAGCGGGATTGTCTCCGCCGGGTTCGAAAATTACGCCAGTTCAAAAATTACGCGTTGCATTTTGGGCCGATGCTGGCAGTCTAATCCATCTGTGTCGGGGCGTAGCGTAGCCTGGCAGCGCGCTTGTTTCGGGTACAAGAGGTCGTGAGTTCGAATCTCACCGCCCCGACCACTTCTAAATATCGGGCGGTCGATAACGGGTTTGAGGAACAGAGACTTCGGTTTGACCTCTCCTTCAACTGCTTTCCCAGGTTCGCTTGTGAATAACTTTCCCGGATTTGCCTTGATTTTCGGAAGAAGAACAGATAGATAAAGGTTGAGTCCTGGCAAAGGCCTAAAAGAAAGGGAGAGCTTATGAAAAGAGCAGTGAGAATGCAGGTCTGGCCAATCCCTTTGGCCATGGGGATGCTCGCCATGATGTGTGCTTCTGCGCCCGCCTCCGAGCTGCAATCCGGGGGGCTTTCCATCAAATCGGTTCAAGGGATGGCAACCTATTCAATGGATCAATCGTCATGGGCCGCCCTCAAACCCGGC
Organism: Verrucomicrobiia bacterium; assembly: GCA_035279985.1. GTDB lineage: Bacteria > Verrucomicrobiota > Verrucomicrobiia > Limisphaerales > UBA11358 > UBA11358. Next base: position 522 of record DATEGR010000037.1, on the reverse strand, counting down.
ATGGTTTTAAGGGAAGGCGCTGAACTTAAGACCGGACCGGATGCCACTGCGGACCTGGAATTCCAATACAGTGGGACGGTGCTCCGCCTGAGGCCGGATTCGGTGCTGGAACTGACCAGGCTGGACGAAGTGGTTGCCGAAGAAAATGTCATCATTGATACAAGGTTGAACCTCAAAGCCGGCAGTTTGATCGGTTCACAACGCAAGCTGGCCAAACCTTCCACCTTTACCATTACGACACCGGACGATTCGGCGACCATTCGAGGCACGGAATATCTCGTTACCTCTGCCGGCGCCGTAACCTGCTTCCGGGGCGAAGTGGCCATTAATGCCTCCCGTGAGGGCAGCGTGGTAAGCGCGGAAGTTCCTGCCGGGTTTTCATTTAATCCGGCCACCGGTCAGGTGGCGGCGACCACTTCGGCCAGTCTGGTGAGTTCCAGTCATGACATCCAAATCATGCGTGAAAATGCAGATAAGCTCGGGATGGGTGGTGATAATTTCGACAGGGATAATTGCGACGGG
>DATEGR010000036.1:0-4417 GCA_035279985.1 Verrucomicrobiia bacterium | reverse complement strand
GACGGGCGGAAAGCACAGATTACCGCCGTGCTGCAAAAAATCTTTTCGCCGCGCGCGATTCTCGAGCGCGGCGACATCGCGTCGCGAAAATTTGAAGGTTTGCCCGAGGCAAATGGAATTTTGTCCGGTGAACTCAGCGGGCCGGTTTTTGTAAATCTGAACGGGCTGAAGTTTGAAACTGATTTGGCTGCCGGTCACAAAACCGGCCTCTATCTGGATCAGCAAACAAACTACCAGGCCGTGGCGCAATTCGCGAAAGGTGGGCAAGTGCTGGATTGTTTCAGCTTTCTGGGCGGGTTTGGATTGCACGCGGCACGGGCGGGTGCCATGCACGTCCACCTGCTCGACCAAAGTGCGGACGCGATTGCGGCTTCACAACGGAATGCAGCGGCGAATGGGTTGGCGGAGAAATGCTCCTTTGAAGCCGTTAATGTTTTCGACTGGCTCAAAGCGCAGACCGCCGTTCAGCCCCATGAAAAAGTCATTCCGCGATTCGATTTGATCGTGCTCGACCCGCCGTCGTTCACGCGCAATCGCGCCTCGGTGCCGGACGCCTTGCGGGGTTACAAGGAAATTCATTTGCGCGCACTGAAATTGCTGAAGCCCGGCGGCATGTTGGCGACGTTCTGTTGTTCACACCACGTGGACGCGACGACCTTTCGGGATGTGATTCTTTCCGCCGCTTATGACACCCGGAGAATTTTGCGCCGTGTCGCAATCTATTCGCAGGGCCCGGACCACCCCGTCATCCCGATGATTCCGGAAACGGAATATCTGAAGGGATTCGCGTTTGAAGTCGTCAGGTAATTTTGTGGCGGGTGACGTGAGGAGGCTCCATCTGAACATCGGAAGCAAAATGAGCCTCGTTGCCTCGGCTGCTACTTATGGTTGCACGCCGGCGCGATAAAAGTACGGGCCGTTGCCGACCGCGTTGGTGTCTGTGTAACTCGTTGTCCCCGCTTGGCCGACGATGCTGCTCTGGATAGTTGAGAACGTCGGTTGTGTTCCCAGACTTGTGCTGCTTTGCAGGAAATAAGTCCGGTTGCTCACGCTTTGCCAGCTTACGACCAGGCCTGACGGGTTGTTCGTCGGGGCAGGGGGCATCATTTCCAACAAAGACAGGTCGTTGGTGGGATTGGTGCCGGCGATCCACTCCTGCCAATTGTTCATGCCGTCGCCGTCCGGGTCGGCGGCATCCGTGTTGGTGGCGATGGGCAGGCCGTATTGCTGGAGCCAGGCATACGAAATCGAACTGACCGGTGTTTGATACTCATAAGCGCCGATATCCACCGCGCCACCTTGAATTCGCGGGTTGCCGTCCAGGTCGGTGGCAGTGGAGACGAAAGCGTTGTTCCCGGAATTGATGCAAGGCGAGTTGGATTGCAGGTGGTAATCGCTCGCAGCGGCATTTATGAAGGCGGGGGCGTTGGTGATGGTACCAGGACTGCCGGTCGGAAGCGGCATGGTGCAGCAGAAGTTGAGAGTTGCCGAGACATAATTCGGCGCACTTCCGCCAGCGGTGAAATTATTGTAATACAAAATGCAATTGTTTGCCGTCCCGAACGCCGCACCGCCGCCTCTGCCGGCCGAATTGCCTGTCAATGTGCAATTTACCAACGAACTGTAAGCGGTCCCGCCACCACTTCCTGCCGAACTGCCGCCACCCGCTGAGTTGCTGATTACGAGGCAATTGATCAGGACCGCATTGTAGGCGCCGCCGCCGCTATCGGTGGCGCTATTTTGTTTCAGGCTACAATTCACCAGCGTACCCCGAAAGACGCCGCCGCCCAGCCGGGCGAGGTTGCCGGCCAGCATGCAGTTGGAAACGATACTGCTGGAGGCATAGCAATACACGCCCCCGCCATCAGGATAATTGCCGATTCCTCCCTCGCCATTGGTCAAAGTGAATCCCGTGAGCACGGCATTAGCGCCCAAAAGCACGCAGCGCACGGCATTCGTTCCCGAAGCCTGACGGCCTTGAATGAGGGTGACTGACGGCCCATTGACACTCTGCAGAATGATTGAATTGGTTACCGTTACCTGATTCGTGCCCGAGTCAAACCATTTTCGCCCCCCGGTCGCATAAATGCCATTGGTGACGAGGACCGTGTCACCCGCCGCCGCTGCGTCAATAGCGTCCTGAATGTTCGTCGCGGCAATACTCCAGTCGGAATAAGGGACCAGGGGATGGGTGCTGCTCAAACTGACATAACGGATATTGCCTTGGGATTCATAAGCGCCGATGTCTACCGTGCCGTTAACGATGCGGGCATTGCCATCCAGGTCGGCGGTGCTGGTGACGTAGGCATTGTTCCCGGCGTTGACGCAGGACGAGTTGGATTGCAGGTGGTAATCACCGGCCGCTGGATTCACGAAGGCTGGATTGTTGATGATGTTGCCGGGGCCGTTTGCCGAATAGGGAACGGTGCAGCAGTAATTGATGGATCCGTTGGGATTAAAGGAACCGCGAAAATAATTTCCGTTGGTTGGGGCGGCGTTGAAATAGACGATGCAGTTGTTCAAGACACCATCATTGTCGCCGTCGAATCCACCTCCATAGGTGGCAGCGGAGTTGCCAACCACGGTGCAATCGCTCAGAGTGCCCCGGGTTGCCCCGCCGCCGGACGAGGAAGCCGTGTTGCCGACCACGGCGCAATTGTACAGTTTAGACAGGTAAGTGCCGCCACCGGAACCGGCGGAATTGTTCCCGATGACACATTGATTGAGCGATCCGTATATGGCGCCGCCGCCCCAAAAATAGGCCACGTTGCCGATCAGGACACAATTCGAAATCACCGAACTGGCAGTACTGCAACAGGCCCCGCCACCCACCTGTTCTCCCTTCGGGTCGCCGGCTGCGCCGCGCGTCGCGCCGTTCGTCAGGGTAAATCCAGAGAGCACGGCGGAACTGGCAAGATAAACACAACGGACTGCTCCATCTCCCGTAATCGTCCCGGGCACCTGATGGCCTTGAATGATCGTTACCGCCGGACCGTTGACACTTTGCACGGTTACAGCGTTGGTGATGGCCACACGGTTTGTGAGCGCGTAACCGTTCACGGTCCGCCCGCCGGTCTGATAAATGCCATTCGTCACCAGAATCAAATCACCATTTGTCGAAGCATCGATCGCATCCTGAATGTTGGTCGCGGCAGTGTTCCAATTGGCGTAAGGCGATACGGGATTGGTGCTGTTCAAGCTCACGTAGAGCACGGCGGCACGGCTGGCGTCAGCCAGAAGCATCAGAAGCGTGGCTGCCAGGGCAATCTGGTGAATCTTCATGCTATCCTTATTCCTGTACACCGACACGGTAAAAAAATGGGCCGTTGCTCACCGCGTTCGTGTCTGTGTAACTCGACGTGCCCGTCTGGCCCACAATATTGCTCTCAATGGTTGAAAAAGCCGATTGTGTTCCCAGGCTGGTGCTGCTTTGCAGGAAATAGGTCCGATTGCTCACGCTTTGCCAGCTTACGACCAGGCCCGCCGGATTGTTTGTCGGGGCAGGGGGCATCATTTCCAGCAATGACAGGTCATTGGTGGGATTGGTGCCGGCAATCCACTCCTGATAATTGTTCATGCCGTCTTCGTCCATGTCCGCGTAATCGGCGGCTCCGTCCGTGGGCAGACCATATTGTTGCGCCCAGGCGTAGGAAAGAATGGATGATGGCGTTTGGTATTCGTAGGCCCCGATGTCCACCGTCCCACCTTTGATGCGCGGGTTACCGTCGAGGTCCGTGCTGGTGGTTGCATAACTGTTGTTGCCGGAATTGATGCAAGGCGAGTTGGATTGAAGGTGATAATCTCCACCCGGCTGACTAACCAGGAGCGGCGCGCTGGTGATATTACCGGCTCCCGAACCGGGAGGCGGCGTTGTGCAGCAATAATTCATAGTGCTGCCGGAATAATTGGCGCCGCCGGGAGCCGTGTTGTAATAAATGATACAGTTGTTCAGCGAACTGGAATTGTCTCCTCCCCCGGGACCATTGCAGGAATTGCCCGTAAGCGTGCAATTATTCAGCGTGCTGAAGTAGGTTCCGCCGGCATTGGCCGACGCCTGGTTGCTGCTGACCATACAGGTACTCAGCTGGCTGAAAACGGCTCCGCCGCCGTTGGCGGCAGAATTCCCGATGAGTGCACAATTATTCAACACACCCTGGTAATCACCGCCCGCAGAATAATTGGCGACGTTGTTCAGGATTTTGCAGTCGTTCAGCGTGCAGTCGTACGATCCTCCACCGGTTCCATATGACCCGTCAAAGGCGGAATTCGCAGTGAGGGTACAATGATCCATCGACGAGACCATTGCTCCGCCGCCATAACCGGCGGAATTGCTGAGCATCAGGCAATCAACCAGTGCGCTGCCGTATGCGCCACCGCCAGCGTAAGCGACGTTGCCGTTCAAGGAGCAGCCAAGCAA
>DATEGR010000035.1:0-12731 GCA_035279985.1 Verrucomicrobiia bacterium | reverse complement strand
ATTGACACGCAGTTCGAGATGGGGCCCGGCAATTTCATTTATGCCGGACAAGCTGCAGACGGGGGTTGGGTTCCAATCTACATCGCGCAAACCCGGAATCTGGGCCAGCGGTTGGAAGGGCATGTGACGACAGCGGATGCCATTCAGAATGGCGCGACCCACATCCATGCCCATTATGACACCGTTGGTCAGGGTGCCCGATGCCATGAAGAACAGGACCTGGTGGTTCGCTGGCAGCCGGTGTGCAATGAGCCAACCGAAAGCTGACCCGGACCGCCGCTCGCATGCGGACCAGGGGCCTGTCGCGTGACGCGCATTGAGTTCTTTGCGCATTTTCCGTCTTCATGATGTTTCGACGCGACCAGTTGTGGTTTAATGATCGTTTCCTTTAATTGTTTTACGAATTCGATCACCGCAGAGAACCCTTGAATTTACGATTTACGATTTGGAAGACAAAGTTTTGTGGCTTTTATGCTTTTTTGCGGCTGTTAAATGCTCGTTCATCTCCGTTTATCTGCGGTTAACAGTTCGTTGAGGGTTGATCACGGCATAGCGCGACAGGAAGTTTATGGTTGGGAGTCAAGCCGGCCTGCGAGGATCACCGGATAGCGGGACAGGCGCTCGCCCCACCTTTTGTAGTGCTATCTCCAAACATCTTCGCGTCACGCGAAGATTGTCCGCGCTCCTTTGGTTGCAGCTCCGCCGCGCCGGGTTCTTTGCGCCTTTTTGCGGTTGTCAAATCCCGTTCGTTTGCGTTTCTGCTTTGCGACCAGGCTTCGCCATCGCACGCAGCGCCGATTCAAGCTGGCGAAGATCTCTGGGAAATTCGGCGGTCCAGCTCAGGCGCCGGCCGGGCTGGTCCGGATGTTCGAGCGTCAGCACCTCCGCATGCAAGGCTTGACGCGGAAAATCCAAAGGCGGTCGAATGTGCTCCGGTCCGCGACAGGCCGGGTTGTACGTACGATCACCGATTAAAGGCGATCCGGCATGGGCCGCTTGGACGCGAATTTGATGTTTCCGCCCGGTCTCCAATCGGAGCCGCAATTTGCTGACAAAGCCTTTGCCGCCGGCGAGCGGGTACTCGGCCAGCACCTCGTAATGGGTGATGGCCTCGCGGGCTTCCGGACCGCGGTCCGGGCATTGCGATCCCGAAAGAACCTGTTGGCGGAGTTCGTCCCGGCTCAATTCCAGCCATTGCCGCCAGGTCCCCGTGGGCTTGCCCGGGCGCCCCGCCACAAACGCCACATACTCCCGCCGCATGGAGTGGGCCTTCAATTGCTCGATCAGGTGCTGGCGGGCCGCGGGATTCATGGCGATGCAAAAGACGCCGCTGGTATATTGGTCGAGGCGATGAACCGGCAACGGTTGCAGCCGGCGATAGGCGGTCGGCAAGGATTTTCCGGCAATGCCGCGTTCCTGAGCCTTCAGTTTTCCCGACAGGAAATCGGCCAGGATGCTGAGCGCCGAGAGGTCGCAATTCGCAGCCGGGACGGAGATGAGGCCGGCTCCCTTGTTGACGATGCCGAGCGCGGAATCCAGGTGCAGCAATGAAACGCGCGGATGAATCTGCCAGCCGGAACCGCAGTCCAGCGTGGCGGCCTGCCGGTTGCTCAACACCAGGGCAGCGCCCGGCTCCGGGAGGGTCTGATGCGGTTTGCGGATGACGACGCCGTTGACGCTGACCCGCCCGGCGACGATCCATTGTTTGGCGCGGCTCCTGGGCGTATCCGGATGCTTCAGCAGCAACCAATCCAGCAGCGGGCTGACCCCGGTTGTATTCACAGCACGCAACGGTGCAGCATAAACGCAGAACCCCAAAGTCCCAATGCCAAAGTTGCTTCTGTAAAAAGATTTAAACAGAAAATGACAAAGGGAACGAAGAGATAAAACCGGAAAGCTTCGGCAGGCGGTGTAACAGTGAACATTCAACATTCAACATTCAACTCCCAATGGGAAGGCCGCCTTCATTTATGATTTATGATTGATGATTAGAAAAATAATTTTCGCGTTTTTCGCGGTGTTGAGACAAATCTTTGATTCCTCCGTTTGCTCCTGTCAATTGTTTGACTGCCTCGGGTGACTCGCCGCGGCAGTACAATTGCCGGACTGTCGTACTGGATTGGGACAACCCGCGAAGGGTTTAAAACCGTTAGCGTCACATATCCCACAAAACCATGTTGGCAAGGGATTAGCTCTTATCCGCCTCGATGGACGCAATGATGTGGATGATTGTTATCGCAGCCGTGATTCTCGCGGCGGGCAGCGTGGTATACTTCGAAAAGGCGTTGCGTCGCAGCCCATTTTCACAGCCCTTCCCGTCAGCCCCCGGTCCACGGGATGGCAGCAGCGAGGCGGAACGCAAGGCGCAACCGGCGTCGGCCAATTCTCCGGCACCCGGTGAAGTTGCGCTGATATCATCGGCTCTCCCGCGCTGCGAAAACGGGCAACCTCAGAGTTAAAAGACGTTTCCAAATATCCACCACTAACCTGTTCTTAACACCCCGGAGTTCGCATCCCGGATCTTTTCAAGACGCACCCCAGTCGTACCCCCCTCCATTCGCATTTCGTTGTACCCTCACGCCTCACCTTATGAAAACAGCATTCAACCAGACAGACCGGGTCCGCTGGGTTGCTTGTTCGGTGGGGATTTTGACTTTAAGCGCATTCCTGAAAGTCTTCATCCTGCAATCCCAGGCTCAATCCTATGCGGCACTGCTTCAATTCACGGCCGACACGAACATGCCACCCCGGCCGGTTTCGGAGTGGCATGGCGACACCAATTCGGTCTATGCCGTATTGATATGGAACAGCCGGCCGGAGGCGGGGACCAACGTGGAGCTGAAACTGGACCTCGATCAGCAAGATGTGAGGAGCCTTTCCTTTATTCTTAATAAAGTGGGAACCGAACGGGTCGAATCAACCCTGGCGTCGGCCCGGGTGTTTACCGAGGATTTAATGTCATCCGCGAATCGCGACATTTCAGCCCGGAGAAGCTCTGTCGAGGTGACCGACCATCATGTCGCAGCAGTTTTCAGGAATACGGCGAGGGATTCCCTCGGCGATTACGTGAAGGACAATTACCATCCCGGCGGCATCATAGAAATTCTTCGGGAAACGCTTCTGGGTAATTCTTTTGACAAGCGGATTGTCTCTCCGTTTTCCCCGGCGGACGCGGGGAATCCCGGAACCGCCTATGCCAAAAAAGACGGCATCCACGTCGGCTTGCGAAATATCTGGAGTGACAACCCCCGGGGATTCATCACGTTCAGCGATAAGGCGGAAATTGATGTGACGCCGGATCACCCGTCGCTCACCCTGCGCGATCCCCTGTACCTGGACTACAGTGACAACCGAAAAGCGCTGATCACTGCCCTGGCGGTGAATTATCCCGATTGGCAGGTGGACAAATGGTCCATCCCCAGTGTGGGCGCAACGGTCTCCTATGTTTACAACCACGAGAGTGTCAACCTGACGGCCGGCGCCGGCCAGTGCAATTTCGAATCAAGTCATGGTGGCGTCCAAAGCCGGTATGGGGAACAGGTCATGCTCTACGCGCAGTGCACGTTCTGAAGATGATTTATTTCAGCGCAGAGACCCGTTCAATTTACGATTTAAGATTTACGATTTGGAAAGACAGTTTTCGCGTATTTCGTGTATTTCGCGGTTTTGAGACAAATCTCTGTTCTCTCCGTTTGCTCCTGTAAAAGATTTTGCGCTTTTTGCGGCTATTAAATCCGCGTTCATCCGCAGTTCACGGCGAAGTCAAAATTTACGCGGCGGCTCGGGGGGTCCTGGGACGGACCACTTCGGCGAGGAAGAGGAGTTTGTAAACGTCCGGCCTGCGGGCCTCCGCCGCATGACTGGCAATTTCCGCCGGGTCGGTGCTCGACCGCACCAGTTTGAAGTCCCCACAGCTTTGCCATTCGCTCATGCCCGACTTGACACACACCGGGATGGAACCCGTTTGCGCACAGAAGATGTCGGCCAGCTGGGTGATCTGCGGGCCTTTGCCGGCGAGCACCACCAGCGGCGCCTCCGGGTTGAGCTCCATCGTGAAGCAGCCCGCCACGACCCGGCCATCCCGATGCGGCAAATAAAATGGCGGCGAGCCGTCGGCTCCGGTTTCGTCCATGATCTCGCTCCAGGTGTAGCGACGTCCTTTGATCAGCGACATAGCGTCAGCGGGGTGGTGCGGCGGATGGTTTTACGCGGGAACAGGGCGATACGGCCTGTCAAGAGGGTTGGCGTTTTACTCACGTTTCCCATAAACCACGCAAATTTGACGATACCCGTACGGGCGAAAGGTCCGGTTGGACCACGCCCGGTTAAAAGGCATTCTTTGCCGCCGCTATGGAGCATCGTAAACCGCCTGGGAAATTAAGCAACTGGAAAACCGCATAAAACTGGCCACGCGGTTAAACGGGGACCATTCAACATTCAATTTTCAACTTCCAACGGGAAGTTCTCTGCGGCCTTTGCGCACTTTGTGGCTAAAATGGTCGTTCCCTTCGTTTCCTTCTGTAACAGATTTTGCGCCTTTTTGCGGCCGTCGAATCCGTGTTCCTCTGCGTTTATCTGCAGGGAAATAACGGTCAATGCGTTTCGTTCCCGAGCTGCTACGGATTCTTATTGACATTTTTCCTTGACCTTATCATACTGTTGTCCTCATGAAGCTCAGAACTGGAACTACTGGGCACTTGTTTTGGTTCATCGCCGGTTTGCTGGTTTTTGCGGCCTGGCAAAGCCAGGCGAACACCGTTGAGGTGGACTGGACTTCCAGCGGATTTTCCACGAGCCATGTTACCATCAATGCCGGGGACGAGGTGGACATCGTCAATTTCGATTACTATTACGATTTACAAGTCACCGGCGCCCCGCCGGAGGGTTTCTATTCCGACGTTCCACCCACCGACGGTTATAGCGTCTATTATGTGCCTTATGTTTACGACAATCCGGGGACGTTCAGTTTTTCCGATGAGTTTGGCGATACGGTAACGGTCACCGTCAACCCGGTTCTACCCCTTTCTGTGGCCATCACCGCGCCCACCAACAATGAGGTCTTCGGTGCGCCGGCGACGGTCACCGTCACGGCCGTGCCTGCGGGCGGGGTGACGCCCTATGTGGAGATGGATTTCTATGTGGGAACCAATCTGTCGGGCATTGTTTACAGTGCGCCGTTTACCAATACGGTGAGCAATCTCCCGGTGGGAAACTATAACATCAGCGCCGTCGTCACCGACAACAACTTCGACACCGCCACCAACTCGATCAACGTCACCGTGGGCGTGCCCGCGGTGACCAACTACATTCTGCCGGTGGATTGTGCGGACATTTATTCCTCCGGCGCGGTGGATCGGGGCTTGTATCTCGACGCCGACGTAAACGATCATGGCGGATTGGAGTTTGCCGAATTTGATGTCAGCCACCAGACCTCGATTCTCCTGGAACTGAATCCGTATGGATTGCCCCTGTTCGGCCCGGTCGTGAGTGTGTACGGTTTTGATGGCGGGAACGGCACGCTGATGAGTTCCAACTTCAACACGGGCACGCTCATCGGAATGTGGACGCTGCCGGCGGGGCTCGGTTATGGCCAGGTGGCGACGTTTGACATCACCGCTTTTGTCAAATCCACCAAAGGGCCCTATTTTGGCATTGTTCTGGCCGCCGGGGGCGATTTGTTCAGTTCCACGAGCATCAACTACGGCACGCCTCCCGAACTCTACGCGATCGGCGCCCGGCTGCCTCCGCCGCTCACGGCCACGCGGGCGGGCAATCAAATCATCCTCAGTTGGCCCGTCAACAATACGGCCGGATTTTCGCTCCAGAGCTCAGCCACCCTTGGGCCCGGCGCGTCCTGGAACGGGGTGGGCCCGCTGCCGGTGCTGGTGGGGAACCAATGGGTGGTGACCAATTCCATTTCCGGCTCCAGCCGGTTCTTCCGCTTAAGCAACTAATGACTAAGAGGGTTAGTAGATCCGTCTTCATTTCACTGCGACGCGACAAGTCGCAGTTGGTAGTTAGTGGATGGCAGAAGGCGGGGGGAAATGCTGAAGGCTAAAGGTTGAAGGCTGAATCAGGGCGCAAAAAACTTTATCATTTAGACTTTAGAATTCAGCCTTTCCGATTCACGGACCTCCGTTTCCTCCGTTTTCTCCTGTAAAAGATTTTACGTTGGTCGCGCGGACTGAAAAAGGCTGCCGTCGCGGGACGGCAGCCCGGGTGTTGACGGATTTTTTTACCGACGATATCCGTCGCGGTCATGCCCATCGCGGTCGTGTCCGTTACGTTCATGTCCGTTCCGGTTGTAGCCGTCGTGATCGTGTCCACGATCGTAGTCAGCGGCGCGATCGTGCCATCCGCCGGCAATCCAGACCCGGCCGGTCGGGTAATACGACCAATAACCGGGCGCCCAGACGTAGCCCACACCCGGACAGACCGATGGCGTTTGCACCACGGTCACGGGTGCGGGCGCATAAACCACCGGCCGGGAAACGATGACCGGTGACGGGAACCCGAAGGAGATGCCGAAGCGGACTCCGGCGTCGGCCGACATGGCGGCCGCGCTGAGCAGCGCGGCCAGGAGTATCATTTTCGTTTTCATATGTTTTTTTTGAGGGGCGTAATTGCCCACATCAACCCAGACGGCCAAGTAACTATTTAGTTACACCGGCCGGGGAATTGTATTCTGCCTTGAATCAGGGGCTTGCAACGAACCTGTAACCGGCGCTGAAAGACAGGTTTTCGCATTTTCGTTTGCCGCGCAAAATGTGCGCACCGGAAGGGTGACAAGTGACGGTATTCATTCAGCCGCAAAGAGCGCAGAGAGGATAACCGGTCTGCGAGACGGGTTGACATGCTTTGCCCCGGTGTTAGCGTGGCGCGCATCACCTGATGATCCCTGAGAAATTGAGGATGATTTCGCAAATACCGGTTGCGGCCGTGCTGAGCCGGTTCGTCCGCAGACACCTCGACGCGCGCCTGCCGCGGGTTTCGAAAGTTGTCGTTATTGGATTTGCGCTGCTCAGTGCGGACGGCCTGTGCGGCGAACCGCCGCTGGATTTCATGAAAAACCAGATCGCGTATCTGGCTCCTGTTCTCTCGGGTGATCAACCGCAGAAGCCGGTGATGGGATGCGAATTGTCTGATTACGGGTCCTGGTACGACATTGCGTATTCCGGCGGCATCGATCGGTTTATGCTCGGTTCAGTCCGGCAAGGGGTGGGTCCGAACAATGAGTTTTTTAACACGGCGCGCGACGTGGGCGTGCTCTCGCTGTTCTTTCAAACGGCGACGGGCGAAAGAATTTTTGGGGATGAGGAAACTGGGGTGACCTGGTATCCGTACGGCTGGCGGACCAGTACCCGGCACGGAAGTTTCGAAATCGAATCCACGACGTTCTTCACCGCCTTCAACACGGTTGCGATCTATGCCAAAGTCACCAACACGGGGGACCAGCGAGTCTCCATCGCGCCCGGCTTGCTCGTGACGGCACGCTCGGGCTATGACGGGCGCACGGACGGCAAAATCACCGGCCACCTGGTAAAAGATGAACATCAGCTTTGGTTGCGGAATGCCCGGGTCGGTTCGAAGACTACGCCTGAGCTCTACACCGACACCCTGGCCATCGGCTCGACGTTGGCACCATTGCAGGTGGGTTTTGCGCCTCTGGATTTGACGCGCGCCAAACCGGAGGAGCTGAAACCGGCGCTGGCAAACAGTCTCACTTCATTACTGGACGCTCCTGCCGGAACGGCGGTACTCACGACCAGGACCGCGCGGTTGAAACCGGGAGCATCGCTGGAGTGTGTCTTTATCGTCGCCGCGGCAGCCGACGGTGAAACAGCCGGTGCCCAGTGTGAGACCGCCACAAAAGCTTTCACCCGGTCGCCGCGATCGGCACTAACTCAGGTGGAAAACGACTGGAATGGGTTTTTTCGGGGCCTGCCTGGACTTGATCAACCCACTGACGCCTGTCTCAAGCTCTATTATTCGGCGGCCACCGCATTGCGCAAGAACCGCTATCTACGGGAGTGCGACGGGCAATTGTACAGCGCCTCATTGCCGGCGCGCGGCGGGTTCAATTACTATTTCCAAAGCGACTCGTGCTGGAACCTCCTGGGTTACCTGGACATGAACCCGCAATGGGCGGAAGGCAATGCGGTGCCGATTCTCGTTCCGCCGTGCGAAATCATGGACCCGCATTTCTTCTGGTCCATGTGGGAATTGTATTCCCGCCTGCCCACGAGCCGGGCGCGCCACGATTTCGCCGCCAAAGTTTATCCGTTATTGACGAACGCTTATCGGGATTGGACGAACAAGGTGGATATTGACGGTGACCTGTTGACCGCGACGCCGAACAATTGGGACGATAATCCGCGCTACGACCTGATCTTCAAGGAAATCAAATACGAGCCCGGCTGGAACAGTTGGTGGAACGACCTGACTCGCTGCTGCAGCGAGAACAAACTCGACGATCCGGCGCCCAGTTCCCAGTTGGGTTATGGCGCGGTGGTGTTGCAGCGGCTGGCCCTGGCCCTGGGCAAGGAAGCAGAGGCCGCGGATTGGGCGCGACAAATTCAGCGCCACCGGCAGGCGGTGGATTCGCTGTGGGATGGGCAGAAGGGGTACTGGATCGTCACCTATCGGGGAACGCAGCGGGACGATGTCCTGACCAGTTCGATCATCTACCCGATTTTTTGCGACCTATGCCGCGACCCGACGAAAATCAAGCAGGTGATTGAAGAGCACATATTGAATCCCAAGGAATTCAACGGACCCTTTCCGGTTCCAACTGTGGCCTACGACGACCCGCGTTATTACCATCAAAAACCACCGTTCCAGAACGAAGCTGGCGGGCTTTGGCGCGGCAACATCTGGATGCCGGAAACCTGGATCATCGTCAAAGGTCTGTTCAAGTACGGCTACGAAGACGAGGCCAAAAGCATGGCCGCGCGATTGCTCAACATGATGTCCAACCAGTCCGCCTCCGTTGGCCAGTACCAGCAATTTGCCCATAGCCCGGCCGAGTGGTACGACTCGCGCACCGGGTTGGGGCAGAACAACCGGGCGTTCTCCTGGTCCTCCGCCGTCGCGATGGATTTTCTGCTTGGCAATTACCAGAACGAACGGGTGCTCGGCTCCAATCCGGACCGCGACCGGGCGGTTGAAGGCCATGTCCGGGAAATCTTCGACTTCGACAGCGGCAACCGCCTTTTCAAGGTCGAGGCCACCCGAACGGTCTTTCCGGTCCTGACCATGAAAACGGCGGACGGTTTGCCGATCGAGCAAAGCCGGCGGGTCATCTTCAGCTTCTCCGATCCCGGCGGCAATTTCGCAGGGTCGACCATTCCTTTTAGAATCGAAGCAGGCAAATGGAAGGTGGAAGTTGCGGCCACGGGCCGGGCAGTGCCGAAAGATACGGATGACTGGCATCGGGCGGCGCCGGGTGTTGAACTGGCCTTGGTCCCCCGTGACGGAACCGGCCATTGAAGCGCAAGGGCGCTTCCGCCTGAGCGCAGCGACAGATGATTCGACTCCGCGAACAACGGCAGCTTAAAATTGTGCGTTCCGCGTTAGAAATGAATGATGCCGCGTTGAATGGCCACGGCGACCGCTTCAGCCCGGTCGGCAACGCGAAGTTTGGCCAGAATATTTTTCAGATACCATTTGGCCGTGTTCTCAGTGATGTTCAGCGCATCGGCAATTTGTTTATTGGCCAGTCCTTTGGCCAGTTCATGGAGAACCTGGAGTTCGCGGGGTGTCAGTTCTTCAAACAACCGCCGCGAGGTCAGGCGTTTGGCAACATCTTCGGGAATCCAACGCTGCCCGGACGCCACGGCACGGATGGCGGGCAGGAGTTTGTCTTCCGTGGAGTCTTTCAACACGTAGCCGGCGGCGCCGGCTTCCAGGGCTTTGTGAATGTCCTCGTCGCCATCCAGGGCGGTCAGCATCAGAATCCGCGCGGCGCGGTTGAGTTTACAAATTTCAACCGTGGCCTCAATGCCGGTCCTGACCGGCATGCGCAGGTCCATCAAGGCCAGATCAGGATTCCGTTTGGCGAACAGGGCAATAGCCTGAGCGCCATCGGTGGCTTCCGCCACCACTTCCATGTCCGGCTCGCTATTGATCATGGCCATCAAGCCCATGCGAACGATGTAATGGTCGTCAGCAATGAGAATCCGAATTGGTGATGTTTTCTTCGTAATCAGCCTGTTCCTGGGTTGGTTTGGGCGCCAGTGGCTGCTCCACGGGGAGTTCGACGCGAATCGCGGTCCCCTGGCCGGGAGCGCTCGTAATAAAAATCTGCCCTCCCACGCGCTTGACCCGTTCTGCCATGCCGAGCAGTCCAAAATGGCCGCCATCGGGTCCGGCGCAATTTTCCGGGGTGAACCCTTTCCCGTTGTCCTTGATCTCCAGGACGATGTCCCGGGCGCCGAATTCCAATTGAATCTTCGTCCAGTTTGCGCCGGAATGTTTGACCGTGTTAGTGATGGCTTCCTGGCCGATCCGCAACAAGTTTTCCTCGATCACTTCCGGCAAAGGACGAACATCGCCCTTGGATTCCACTTCGACGCGGATGCCGGTGCTGTCGGCAATTCGATTCCCGCTGATCGAGAGCGCCTTGGACAGGTCAAATTCTTCAAGTTCCCGGCTCCGGAGATCCCAAATGGATCGGCGCAATTCCACCCGGCTCATCCGCAACATATTCCGGACCAGCCCAAGATGGTAGCTGGCCGTTTCCGGATTCTGCTGAAACAACTTGGCGACCGTATTCAACTGGAGCGTGATGCCGGTCAGGGTTTGTTCCAGGGTGTCATGGAGTTCCTTGGCCAATCGGGTCCGCTCAGCCAGAATGGCTTTGGATTGCACTTCCGCCTCCTTTCGGGCCGTGATCTGAAACTTCAGTTGTTCGGTCCGCTCTTTGACCCTGGATTCCAGGGTGTCGTGAGCTTTTTGCAGTTCGATCTGGTCGAGTTCCCGTTCATGGATCAGGTGCCGGAGGGCTGAATTTTTCTTTGAAACCATAATGATCCAGCTGGCGCCCAGCACAATGACGACCAGGGCAATGGCCAGAATGATCAACAGATGTCGCGGCGTCAACCAACCCGGCGTGGCAATGATCGTGACGGCATCCGGGTTTGGCAGCAGGATTTGAAAAGACTTGATTGTTCCGCTCTCTTCACTCTGAAGAAAACAAATGCCGCTGACCCGAATGATGCTGCCGAGCGGAATGGACGCCAACACCGGGTCGGGTTTGACCGTCTCCGCTTCGGCGGTGAAGAGCAGATTGGTCGTTTGCAGCACCAGCGTGGTCTTTACAATATTTGGTTCGACGGCGGGTGAGGGGACCTCTTCCGCCAAACGATCCAGCAGTTTGCCCTTGAGCGTTATGAAGTCCGAGTGGTGCAACCCCTGCAATAATTCCCCGATCGGAACGTCCCGGGGCAGCATTTTGGCGTGCGGTTCGGTTGTCTTCCGGAAAACCGCGTCTTCCAACACGGGCAGAAAGTTTTCGACTCCGGGAAACCCCACCGCTTCAATGACGTCGCCGGGAGCCAATGACAGAAGCTGGCTGCTCTTGATTTGTAATCCCGACGTGGCGTCCCGGATAAAGACATCCTCGCCCTTTCTTTGATAAGCAACGACACCTTTAACCCGAACGCGGTATCCGAGAGCACGGCCGGCTTGATATTGTCCAATGTTGCTGATCGGGCTCAATGGCTCTTTGAATGGATCCGCAGCGGCAGGCTTTTCGACGACACAGTCTGCAAGAAAAGGAACGTAAACGTCCACCGCGACCAGATGCCTTAACGGTGCATTGTAAGCGGTGGCAGCAGTCCCTTTCACCCGAACCCTGGCACCGACGAACGATTGGGGATCGATGCCGGAGGGAATGGGTTCAAACACCCGGATGCGGTAGCCTCCGGAAACCAGTTCAAATTGAAGGGTCGAGCCGCTTAATTGCGCCTTCCGGACGATGCCTGAGATTTCAATCCGTTGGCTGTCTTCAACTCCTGACATCAGTTGTTCAATCGCGACCGGTTTGGCGGCGGGCAGCGGGGCGGTCCCCACTTTCTCCCAGTGAGGTTTGCTGATGATCGGGGCGTATCCTCCCGGGTAACTGACGCCCGCTACCGCCAGGACATCGCCCGGGGCGGGTTGCACGCTGCTGATATTTTCAACAAAGACTCCACCGCTGGAATCCTGGATGAAGAATCTCCCGCCCCAATCCGGTTCCGCAGCGGTGACGACGCCCGTGATTGAAATCCTGATTCCCCGCGCGGCTTCGTCGGCCGGAAGATACAGGACCTGAGCAGCATTGGTCAAAGGTCCGGTCAATGGCCCGGCCAGGACCATTTGCGCGGTATTGAGTAGGGCAAATGCGGCATAAGGCAGCAGTAGGATTGGCCTTTTCACGGGAAACTTCTCACCCAAGTTATCACGAAAAAGTTCAAACTCCAGAAAAATGCAGTAGTGCCTTAATTTGAAGTTTGGAGTTCCGCGTTCACGCGGTTCCAGGCCGCCTGAAGGCGGAACTCCGAGCGAACTTGGGACAGTACCAAAAATGCATCCGGAGATCCGAAGGTAACTCCAATGCAGATCAGGCGTAAACCCACCCGAAAGAGTGGTGCCAACACAGTTATGGTTGTGCGATGATAAGGAGAATCCTTGGCTGTCAACAGTCACCAGGGAGCCCGGCTTAATCTCAACCTGAACGAAACATATGAAAA
>DATEGR010000034.1:0-6433 GCA_035279985.1 Verrucomicrobiia bacterium | reverse complement strand
CCAAAATCAAAGAGGCGGCGGGACTGGAGCCAGCCTTTCGGGATTTGCTCCCGGAACCGAAAAATTAAAAATGAAAACTCCCTTGATCGGTTTAGCTATGAGTTTGGTAGGGACGGCGCGCCGCGCCGTCCGCGCCGCGTTCAGCGGCGCAAAAGTTCCGCCCGCTGCTGCGCGGGCGGAGACATCGCAGCGCGATGTCCCTACCAAAACCGCATCCGCGCTGAGAAGTCGTTGGATGCCAAAGGCTTCGCTGGTTGTCGGGTTGCTGTCGTTCCCTAATTCCTTTTTGTTAGGCGCAACCCTGACCCCCGTGCATTTGCGCTGCGAATATGTCGTGGATCCGATGGGCGTTGACCTGCCGCACCCGCGCCTGTTTTGGGTGGATAAAAGCAGGGAGCTCGGCCAATACCAGTCAGCCTACGAAATTCTCGTCGCTTCCTCGGCGGAAAAGCTGGCAAGCAACCAGGGTGATTTGTGGGACAGCGGGAAGGTTAACTCGGATGAAACGATTCAGATTCCCTACGCTGGTCAACCGCTGAAATCGTCGCAGCCGGTCTCCTGGAAAGTCCGGGTATGGGACAACGCAGGCAAGGCCTCCGGCTGGAGCCAGCCCGCTGCCTGGACGATGGGATTGCTCAGCGCGAACGGTTGGCACGCCCAGTGGATTGCCGCGCCGACGAACTCCGAAACCCTTCTGCTCCGCCATGATTTTGTCGTCAAACCCGGCCTCAAACGCGCCCTCGCCTTTGTCTGCGGGCTCGGCCAGTATGAAATGTCGCTCAACGGACAGAAGGCAGGCGACGATTTCCTCTCACCTGGCTGGACGGATTATCGGAAGACGTGCCTTTACGACACGCGCGACATCACGTCGCTCCTGCACAAAGGCAGGAATGCCGTTGGCCTGTTTCTCGGCAACGGCATGTACAACGTTGAGCGGGTCCCAGGCCGGTTCACCAAATTCAAAGGCTCGTTCGGTCCGCTGAAGGGCATCGCGCAGATTCAACTCGAATACGCCGATGGCACGGTCCAGGTCATCGGCACGGACGAGCATTGGCGCGTGGCGCCCGGTCCAATCACTTTTTCTTCGATTTATGGCGGCGAGGATTTTGACGCGCGCCTGGTGCAACCGAGTTGGAACGAACCGGGCTTCGACGATTCCAAATGGCAGGCCGCCCGGGCGGTGGAAGGTCCGGGCGGTGAACTCAAAGGCCTTTCCTGCGCCGCGCCGCCGATTCACAAGTTTCAAATCCACCGGCCCGTGGCGACCCGCAAACTGGCTGATGGCGACCTGGTTTATGATCTCGGACAAAATGCCGCTCATATCCTGAAAATTTCCGTGACCGGCCCGGCGGGCAGCCGCGTGCAGCTTTTCCCCGCTGAACTGACCAATGCTGATGGTTCGGTCAATCAAGGTTCGATGGGCGCGGGGCATCGTGGCCGCGTCTGGTGTGAATATATAAAGGGAACGGCCGGCCGGGAAACCTGGGCACCCCGGTTTTTTTACGTCGGCTGCCGTTATGTTCAGGCGCATTTCATGCCGGCTGGTTCCGCAGGGCAGACTTTCCAGTCTGCCGGTTCGGGCGAATTTCCAGTCGCCCGTTCTCACCCGGCACAGGAAAGTGCCGTAAACCAGCAGGCTGGAAAGCCTGCTGTACAAATTAAATCCCTCGAAGGCATTGTGGTTCATTCGGTTTCGGAACCGGTGGGCCAATTCGAATGCTCGAACACCCTGTTCAATCGCATCGGCGAACTGGTTCGTTGGGCGCAACAGAACAATATGGTCAGCCTGCTCACCGACTGTCCGCATCGCGAGCGGCTCGGCTGGCTGGAGCAGGACCATTTGAACGGCCCGGCCTTGCGCTACGATTTCGACCTCGCGCGACTGTTCACCAAAACGTTGAACGACATCGCTGATTCGCAACTGTCCGACGGTCTGGTCCCGACCACCGCGCCGGAATACGCAAAATTTCAAGGCAATTTCCGCGACGCGCCGGCCTGGGGAAGTTCCTGCATCCTCATACCGTGGCAACAATATGAATTCGATGGCGACGTGGATATGTTGCGTCGGAACTACGAGGTCATGAAGAAGTACGTCGCCTATCTCGGCACCACTACGACAAATGATATCGTGAATCATGGTTTGGGCGACTGGTACGATCTCGGCCCGAAACCGCCGGGATTTTCACAATTGACGCCGGTCGCGCTGGTGGGGACGGCATTTTATTATGACGATACGCGCATCCTGTCCAGGATAGCCGCGCTGCTGGAGAAAGACGACGAAGCGAAACAATTCGCGGCCAGGGCCGGGCAGATCCGAGTCTCGTTCAACCAGACGTTTTTTAATCCGACCAATGCCGATTATGCCACCGGTTCCCAAACCGCTAATGCCATTCCACTGGTGATGGGGATGGTTGACAAAACCAACCAGGCATCGGTGCTGGATGCCATTGTGCGCGACATTCGTGCGCATGGAAATGAACTCACATCCGGCGATGTTGGCTATCGTTACCTGCTCCGGGCGTTGGCCGATGGCGGACGTTCCGACGTAATCTTCGAGATGAATAATCAGACCAACAAACCCGGGTATGGGTACCAGTTGGCCAAAGGTGCAACCAGCCTGACCGAAGGCTGGGACGGATCTCACTCGCAAGATCATTTCATGCTCGGCCAGATTCAGGAATGGTTTTATCACGACCTGGCCGGCATCGGTTGCGATCCTGCCGCGCCGGGTTTCAAGAAAATCATCATCCACCCGCAGCCGGTTGGTGACGTGACGTGGGTGAAGGCCGGTTACCATTCCATCCGGGGCAGGATTGTCAGCGACTGGAAACGCCGCGACGGCCAATTCACCTTGCACGTCCAAATCCCCCCCAACACGACTGCAACGATCTTTATGCCGGCAAAATCAGCGGCGGCAGTCACGGAAAACGGCCGGCCCGCGACGCAAAGCAAGAATGTGCAATTCCTGCGGATGACTAACGGCTGCGCCGTGTTCGCAGTGCAATCAGGCCGGTACGAATTTAGATCAGAGTTGTGACCCGACGGCGTGTATTATACCGGCCGCAGCGTAGCGCAGGCGTCCTCGCCTGCGGGTCCACCGGGCGTCCCGCCGGGTGTTTCTTCTGGCGACGAGACGCCGCCATAACCCGCAGTCGAGACGACTGCGCTACAACGAAGGCGCGGACTACTCCAGCCCCGTCACCTGCGCGTCATAAGTAATCAGCGATTTTCCCTGCTGAACGGTGATTTTGGAATTCTCAAACCGGACGTTGCGGGCGTGATAAATTTTCAGACCGGTTTCCGCCGAAAGGTTCACGTTCGAGAGCGTCATGCCGTCAATGGGCATTTCCGGCACGCCGCGAATGGTGCCGGCCGTCGGGCAATCCTTGGCCGTCACGTTGCGGATGGTGATGTTTTTGTTGATCGGCGTTCGCTTCGTCACCGGTTCAGGCTGTTCCGTGGCCGGGTCTTTGGGCGCGGTTCGTTCGGGATAATAATCAATGATGTAA
This sequence comes from Verrucomicrobiia bacterium, assembly GCA_035279985.1. Taxonomy (GTDB): domain Bacteria; phylum Verrucomicrobiota; class Verrucomicrobiia; order Limisphaerales; family UBA11358; genus UBA11358. The sequence continues at coordinate 2,924 of DATEGR010000034.1, read as the reverse complement.
ATCGGGTTTTTGACCGCCGTCATTTTGAGGTTTTCATAGGTGATGTTTTGCAGCAAACCGCCACGGTCGCGCCCGCTTTTGATGCGGATGCCTGAATCCGTCTGATCAAACGTGCAATTGCGCACCGTCACGTCCTCAATCCCGCCGACGGTGCCCGAGCCGATCGAACAGCCATGGCCGTGCCCGAACGCGCAGTCCTGGATCAGGTAGTTTTTGTTTCCCGGCACACGTGTGGCCGTGGGTTTGATGGCAATGTCATCGTCGCCCGTGTCAATCGCGCAGCCGGTGATGAGGAAATTCCAGCCCGAGGGGTCGATCCCATCGGTATTGGGCGCTTTGGCGGGCGCTTGAATGTGAATTCCCCGGATGGTCACGTCGGTGCAATTCTGCGGGACCAGATGAAACATGGGCGAATTTTGCAGCGTCACGCCGGTGACGAGCACACGGGTGCAATTGGCCAGTTTGATCATGTACGGCCGGTGCGTTATCGTCGGGTTCGAGCGAAAGGCCGCCCACCAGACCGCCCCCTGGCCGTCAATGGTTCCGTCGCCGCTGATTTCGACATCCTGCGCATCCGAAACCGCAATGCTGTCCTGGTAACGGTCGGCGGCAACCGGATAATGCGCCATGTCATCGCTGATCAAGATCACCGCGCCGGAGTCCAGCTGCAGGTTGATACGGCTGGCCAGCCTGAACGGACCGGTTAGAAATTTTCCCGCCGGCACCCGCACGATGCCGCCGCCGGCCGCCGACGCCGCGTCAATGGCCTTTTGGATGGCCGCGGTGTCCGTGGTCTTGCCGTCACCGATGGCGCCGTAGCGGTTGATGTCGAAGGTTGCGTGGGGAATAACGGGCAGCGGCGGCGCCTCCATCGGCGCAGCCAAAGCGCTGGCAAAAGTGAAACCAGCCAGGGACAAGATACTTAAAAGCAAATACTTTGGATTCATAGGAAGGCGTCAGAGGTTTTGGTTTGGATGGGATGGTTCATTTAATCGAGATGGATGGGTTTGAGGCAGTTCGCCAAAATAAAAACTCACCGAACCGGAGTATTTGCCGGTGGCAAGGTTGGTCTGGCTCTGGGGACCCAGGGCCGAGGCAGGCTTGAATTTGCTGCCCATCGGCGGGATTGCCTCCAGGAACGCCAGCCCGGCGCGCGGCATCGGCGGAGCAGTGTCGCCCGCCAGATTGGCCGGTGGAAATTCCGGCGTGAGCACTTGCGTGAACGGAACGTTTTCCGGCACAACCGTGATTACCCCTTCCGCTGTGTCGAGTTGCAGCCAGCGCACATCGGCGAAGCAACCTTTGAATTCCGGATAAACCCAGCCGCGCCAGCCGGTGATGGTGTCGTTGTAATTGTTTTCCCAAACACCGAAGGTCACGCCTTGTTGACGGTTTTTCCACACGCGGTAGGGACCGTCGCCGAGCCATTTCTTTCCTTGCACTAGTTTCTCCGGGTAATCAAAGGCCACGCCGTAATAATCCTGCGGACCGGTCGCAGTGCAGGAATAATTGCATTGCAGCCAGCCGTTGGCGCGTAGACGCCACGTGACTGATTTCAGGTCGCCGTCATATTTGGCGGTCACCACCCGATCGGGTCCGTCTTCTTTCTGGCTCAATCCCACCAGTTTTGCATTACCCGGCACCGGACATGGGCCATTTGCCAGCGAGAAATGTTGCGAACCGCGCTGGACGTCCATCAAAAAACCTGTTTGTTTGCTGATACCGACGGTCAGGCCGCCGGCTTTCAGTTCAATGGCATCCGGAGTCGCTATGGACTTAACCTGGACGGTTGTGGGCGCGTCGAGAAGGGAACGAAACTGATCCCCACTTGCAGCCGGCCAAACCCAGGTCCACAGCCGGCGCCCGTAAGGATCGTCCACGCGCAAGGCCAGCGCATCCACGCGCCCATTGGTTTTCGGTAGATCGAGTTTGAGCGTGCCCTGGCCGCCGGGCGGGATCGAAGGCGGTTCGACGACGCCTTCGCGGACAACGACAAAGTTGGTGGCATTCTGGTCAGGTTGAGGAAAATGTCGCAGTTGCCAGGTGAACTTGCATTGGTTCGCGTTCAGAAAACTGTAATGATTCTCGATCCGGAAGGTGCCGCTCGAACGCCGGCTGACGACGATCGGCGACCAGATTTCCTTGATGGCATAAAAGCTCGCTTCCCGCTGCCGATACGGCCCGACGATACCATCCGGGGCCTGATTGCCGGCGACATCAATCTGTCCCGTGTCCGGGCGTTTGACACCGTCGTCCAGCAACGCCCAGATGAAGCCGCCTCCGAGAAGTTTGCCGGCCTCCATCATTTTCCAGTAATCCGCCAGGCCCGCGCCGCCGCCGCCGTCAAACAGGCTGTGCTGAAATTCGGTGGGCATGTAAATGTATTGCGTCAGGTCATTGGTCGCGACGAGTTCCTGGTTGCTGTGGTAGTAAACCGACTGGCCCGAGACGGCGATCTCCGCCTTGTCATAGGCCAGATAGTGCGCGGTGCAGAGCCCGTCGAACGAGGCCCACGGATGCAGCACCCGGCGATGTTGCGGGTCATACTGGCCAAACAGGCGGTCCAGGTTCGTGTTGAACCCGCCTTCGTTGCCGTTGTCCCAGAAAAGAATGCACGGATGATTCACGTCGCGCGTGACCATCTCCTTGACGAGCCGGGGACCGACCGTGTTGTCGTAGTAGTGGTGCCAGCCGGCCAGCTCGTCGAGGACGTAAAGACCTTTTTCATCGCACAGCTCGAGAAACTGCGCGTCCGGCGGATAATGCGACATGCGGACCGCGTTCATGTTCGCGTCCTTGATCGTTTCAACATCGAGACGTTGCACGGCTTCGCTCAGGCAACGGCCCGAATCCGGCCAAAATGAATGCCGGCACACACCCTTGAGGATCACCCGGTGCCCGTTGACATAAAGTCCATCACCATC
>DATEGR010000033.1:0-3056 GCA_035279985.1 Verrucomicrobiia bacterium | reverse complement strand
GCCTTCAGTGAAATGACTTACTACTCCGCGTTGTCGTGGGAAAAGCTCGGCCAGCCGGCCAGGGCCAAAAGGCTTTTCCGTGATTTGCTGGTTTACGCGCGGAAATTGCACAAGGCGACTGCGAAGATTGATTACTTCGCGACTTCGTTGCCGACGATGCTGTTGTTTGACGACGACCTGCAATTTCGGCAGAAAACAACGGCGTCGTTTCTGCAAGCGCAGGCGCAACTCGGTCTGGGTAAAAAAGCCAGGGCAAAATCGCTGTTGCAAACCGTGCTTCGGCGCGATCCGAATCACGCCCTGGCCGCCGATTTTTTGAACGGGATGAAACGATGACGCGGTTGTCGCCGGCATCCGCGATTCAGCCAAAACGGCATGGCGAGGTTTAATATTCTTCGCCGAATAGTTTTGAACGACGGCCGGTCAATTACTGGAGAGGCTTATGAATTTGAAATTGCCAACGAATCATTTCGCCATACGGCGCGAACAAGGCTTTGAAATATATGTGCTCCGCAATGAGCATACGGAACTCGCGGTGGTGCCGGAGCTGGGGGCAAGAATCATTTCCTTGAAAGATCTTCGAACGGGCCGCGAATGGTTGTGGCACCCGCGTGGCACCTTGAAACTTTTTCGGAACCGGGTGGGCGAGGATTTTTCCCAAAGCCCGCTCGCCGGCATGGATGAATGTTTTCCGACCATCGCGCCGTGCCGGTGGCGGGGACGCACGTTGCCGGATCATGGCGAGGTCTGGAGTGCGCCGTGGACGGTTGACCTCCCGGCTTTCGAAAGGGGAATTTTGCAGACGGGCGTTAAATTGCGGGTTTCGCCCTTTGAACTCGCGCGAAAAATTGAATTGCGGGAAAACGAAATCCAAATCAGTTACCAGTTAAGCAATGGCAGCACAACGGATGAGCATTTTTTATGGACACTGCATCCGTTGCTGCGGCTGCAAACCGGCGATCAGCTTGAGTTGCCGGCTTCCACGCGCGCGTTGCTGAACGGCGAAACCTGGGTGGACGCGATTGATTCGGCCATTCCCGGGAAAAACTGTGCGAAAGTTTTCGCCATGCCGGTGTGCGAAGGTTGGGCCGCCGTCCATAATCGGGAGACGGGTGACCGCCTGGAATTTGCCTGGAATCCTGCGGAGAATAATGCGCTCGGATTGTGGCTGACGCGCGGTGGCTGGCACGGGCATCATCATTTCGCCATCGAGCCGACCAATGGCGACGCGGACGCGCTGGCTTCTGCTGCGGAGCGAAAACGTTGTGGAATGGTTGCAGCCGCTGGGACGGTTCATTGGCAAATTTGCCTTCGCATCGGCTCGTGAACCTTCTCTGATTCAAATCATGTCTCATCCCTCCCGTCGATCAAATTCACTGGGTAGGCCGGTCCTCGAACTGGCAAGGTTGCCTTTATGAACTCCTTCCCCTTCAAGTATATGGCGCTGATCGCGCTGATTGGCACCGCCCCTTCAATGTTTGCCGAAAGCGTCTGGCTTTCATCGCTGAACCTGAAAGAGATGACGACCGGCTGGAGCGTGGCCAAGGCGGATCATGAAATTGCCGGCGGCCCGCTGAGCATTCACGGCAAAAGATTTGCCCACGGCGTCGGGCCACACGCAACCAGCAAATTCCGGGTGGCGTTGAACGGAAACGCCAGGCGCTTTACCGCCGAAGCGGGCGTGGACGACAGCGCGGGCAATCAAGGCAGTGTGGAATTCATTGTCAGCGGCGATGGAAAAACTTTGTGGGACAGTGGTGTGCTCAAAGGCGGGGAAGCCGCCAAACCGGTGAATGTGAATCTCGCCGGCGTCCAGACGCTGGTTTTGCGTGTAACGGATGGCGGCGATGGCGAAAGCAACGATCACGCCGACTGGGCAGATGCGGGAATTGAAATGAAGGACGGCGCGCCGCCGCCGATCGCGCTGCCACCTGACGAAACGTTCCGTTTGCGTACCAAAAGTTTTGCAATGACTTTTCAAGTGGGTGACGATGGCCGCCTTTATCAGCGGCCCATTGGCGCGGACGATCCCGGGGCAAAACTTTTACGCGACGATGAGTTTTATCCGCAGGCGGGCGATGGTTACGTTTGGGAACCGGCCTTGCAGGCGGTTCACACCGACGGCAACACTTCCACTGCGCTGGTTTATGATGGCCTGACACAAACCAACGAGTCGCCGGATATTGAATTAACACGCATCCAGCTTCACGACCCGGCGTATCCGTTCGAAGTCATGCTTTGTTTCAAGACCCACTACAACGAGGACGTGATCGAAGAATGGACGGAAATCCGCCATCAGGAACCCGGCCCGGTAATGTTAAAACGCATGGCTTCGACTTCTCTCCTGCTGACAACCAATGTTTACCTCACGCATTTTTTTGGCGATTGGGCCAAGGAAATGATGAATCCTATCACCGAGCCGATCACTCCGGGAACGAAAGTGTTGGATTCAAAACTGGGGGTGCGCGCGGACCAATTCCAGAATCCTTCCTTCATCCTCTCGCTGAGGGGAAAGGCCACCGAAACCAACGGTGAAGTCCTCGCCGGTTCGCTTGCGTGGTCAGGGAGTTTTCAATGTGAATTCGACGATAACGGCCAGGGCGTCCGCGCCTTGTGCGGCATCAATCCGTTTGCCTCTGCGTATCATTTGCGGCCGAACGAGACCTTTGTTACCCCGGTGATGATCTGGACCTGGAGTGATCAGGGTCTCGGGGACATGAGCCGGAAACTGCACGATTGGGCGCGCGATTTCGGCATGCGCGACGGCCACCAGACGCGCGCGGTGCTCTTAAACAACTGGGAAGCGACCGGCTTCAATTTTGATTTCAACCGCATCGTCAGCCTTTTTGATCCCGCCCGGGAGATGGGAGTGGAGTTGTTCCTGCTGGACGACGGCTGGTTTGGGAACAAATATCCGCGTATCAGCGATAATGCCGGGCTGGGCGATTGGCAACCCAATCGCCAACGCTTTCCCAAGGGTCTCGCGCCGCTGGCTGCGGAAGCCGTCAAACGTGGATTGCGTTTCGGCATCTGGATGGAGCCCGAGATGGTGAATC
>DATEGR010000032.1:0-5684 GCA_035279985.1 Verrucomicrobiia bacterium | reverse complement strand
GCAGGGACCTGGGAAACCAGTGCAGGATCAGTGTCAGAAAATGCGGCTCGACCGGGAACTCCCGTGCCGGCGTCTGGATCCAATACGCCTTGCCCATGCGCCGGCATTCGCCCGCGAAGGCAATCTGGTTTTCCCAGGTGCCCAAATGCTCGATGACGCTGTTGGAGAAGACGATGTCGAACGATTGGTCCGGCCAGGCCAGGCGGGTTCCGTTGCCTTGTACAAACTTTTGGTTGGGCTTCAGAAAATACGCTTCATGGGGTGGCAGCGGTTCGAGATTCACAATGGTCGTCGGCGCTTCCACCGGCGCGCCATCCCACAGGCGCGGCAGGCCGCCGACATCGAGGATGTCCGTGTGTTGCGTTGGTTGAAGCAACTGGAAAAACTTCCTCATTCTTTTCCGCCGGAAAAGGGCGGATATCCGCGCAAGGATTTCAAAGTGTCGGCGCAAGCCGTGGGGTGACCACGGCGTTTTCGGTCCGACGGCGTCCGGCGCGGCCGTCACCTCGTTCAGAGAAAAAGGGGAGCAGGACTCTTTCACCTTTCCACCTTAAATCAGTCGGCGTCCCGGTGGCATGGGGTCTTTTACGAATCGCCGGCAGGTTTTCACCTACTGCCGGAAAACGCCCGGCGATTTTAAGTTGAACCGAGGCACACGAAAATGGCCACGAAAGATATTATTGGCTTGGCTTTGCTGCTCTTCGCCATTCCGGCAAGCGTCCTTGTCTGTTGTGTCTCTCAACGGGCCCGCGACGCGGCATTCTGCCTGATGATTGCCCTCGCGGCCATTGCCTTCAAGCTCGACATGAATTTCCTCAGCCATTTCTGGTATCGCGGCACAACGCGCGGGTTTGAATTCTCGGTCATGGACGTGCTGGCCGTCGGCGTGCTGGCCGGTTCAGTGCTGTTTCCGCGTCCGGGGGAAAAGCGCTGGTTCTGGCCGGCGGGATTGGGCCTCATGCTTATGTATTTCGCCTATGCCTGCGGCAATGTCGCCTGCGCCGACCCGAAGATTTACGGGCTGTTTGAGCTTTCCAAAATCCTGCGCGGCTTCGTTTTTTTTCTGGCGGCGGCAATGTTTGTCCGCAGCGAACGCGAACTGTCCCTCCTGGTCATGGCGCTGGCCGGCGCCATGTGTTTTGAAGGCGCGATGGCGCTCAAACAACGATTGTTCGGCGGGGTTTACCGCGTGGCGGGCACGCTCGACGATCCCAACAGCTTTTCCATGTATCTCTGCACCGTTTCGCCAATTTTCATCGCGGCCGCCACCTCGACCCTGCCGAAATTGGTGCGGCGATTTTCCGGGCTGGCGATCGCCGCCGCCACGGTTTCCATCGTGCTGACGCTTTCGCGCGCAGGCATTCCCATTTTTGCCTTCATCATGCTGGGCACGGCGATGTTCTGTCTTTCCTGGCGGTTGACGCCCAAAAAAATCACCGGCCTGGCGCTCGTGGCGCTCGCCGTCTGCGTCCTGTTCGGCAAACAGGCGTATTTGATCGAGGCCCGCTGGTCGCACGACTCGCTCGAGAAGGAATACGAAGACCCCAACAAGTTTGAAAGCCGCGGTTATTTTCTGCGCCTGGCCAGGGTCATCCTGGACGACCGCTTCTTCGGCGTTGGCCTGAACGACTGGTCCTACTGGGTCAGCAAAAAATATGGCGCCCAGCTCGGCACGCCCTACGAGGATTATGACGACCTGACCTACGTGCCGAGCAAGGAACTCCTGCCGGAATTTCATTACGCCGCGCCGGCGCACTGCCTCCTCGCGCTCACCGTGGGTGAATTGGGCGTGCCCGGCCTGTTGATTTTCATCCTCGTCTGGCTGCGCTGGTTCCAAATGGGCGCCAGTTTTCTCCGACCGCGCGTGCCGGACGCCGCCCGCCGGCTCGGAGTCGGGATTTTCTTCTGCGTCTGCGGTATTTTCCTGCAAAGCATTACCGAGTGGGTCTATCGACAGGAACAAATTTTCATCACATTCCACGCGCTGCTCGGCGCCCTCGCAGCCCTATGCTGGTTGAAAAAACAAAAGCTGAAGCGGGACGAACCCGAAGAGGAATTTCACGAGCCGTTCGAAGAAGAGGAACCGGAAAATGAACCTGCCATCGCTTGAAATGAAACGCGGAATGCAAAACGCGGAGTGCGGCGTAGAAATTCCGGGCGTCCGGTTTTGTGCTGTGGATCCGGCGCTTCGCGCTTCCCAATCCGCACTGGCGTTCCGTGTCGCTCATGTTTTGCGGAAATTCAACCCGGCCGAATGGGGCGGCACCGAAACCGCCATTCAGCGCCTGACGGCCGGGTTGGGCGAACAGGGGGTAGGATCCATCGTTTACTGCCCCGGTTTGAACGACGTTTCCGGCGAACCGCTTGCCGGTGATGGCTGTGCCGTCAAACGCTTTCAGGCCTTCCTGCCCATTTTGGGAATTTCACCGGAACAGCGGCGGCAAATGATCGCCGTCGGCGGCAACCTGATGTCCTTTGACCTGCCGCTGGCGCTGTGGCGCGAGCCGGACATAACGCTGATTCACGCGCACACGCTGGGCCGGCTCGGCGGCATTGCGGCTGCCGTCGCCCGCGCGCGGCGGTTGCCCCTCGTCGTCACCATCCATGGCGGTTACCTGGATTTGCCCCCAGCGCTGAAAAACAGCTTTACCCGGGCCGCCCAGGCTGGCCTGGAGTGGGGAAAAATTTTCGGCCTGTTGCTGCAATCACGCCGGATGCTCGCCCGCGCCGATGCCATCCTCACCTGCAATCCGAACGAGGCACGGCTGCTGCGCGAAGAATTTCCCGGCAAACGCATCCAGGTGCAGCCGCATGGCATCCCGGTGGCACTGGAGGAACAGGATGGCCGTGCTGCGGCACGCGAGGCGTTCCCCCAAATCCGCGACCGGCAGGTGCTGCTGGCCGTCGGGCGAATTGACCCGGTGAAAAATCAGGGCTGGCTGGTGGCGCAGGCGCTGACAATTTTCCGGAAGCATCCCCGGGCGATCCTCGTTTTCGCCGGCGCCTGCACGGACGAGATTTACGGCAACCGGCTGCGAAAACAGGTTCGCGAGTTCAATCTGGAGAAAAAAATCCTGCTGACCGGCGGTTTGCCGCCGGGTGACCCGCGTCTGATCGGATTGTTCCAGGAAGCGCAGGCGGTGGTGCTGCCTTCGATTTCGGAGACTTTCGGCCTGGTGTTGCTCGAAGCGTGGGCGGCGGGAACCACCGTCATCTCCAGCCGCACTTCCGGCGCCACCGCCCTGGTGAAGCACGGCGAAAACGGGTGGTTGTTTGATTTGGAGGATGCGGCCACCTTTCACGCCGCGGTGGATGCGACCCTGGCCAATCCCAGTTTGGGAAAGCAACTGGCAATGGCCGGGAAAACACTGGCCGCCGGTTACAGCCTCAGTGCCGTTGCCGGGCGCGTCAAAGATCTTTACGTCGAACTTATCGAGGAAAGACATGCATTACGTTATTCTGCGCGACGATGACACCAACGCGTTCACGCCGGTGGATTGTCTGGAGCGGCTTTACCGCCCGTTTTTGCAGCGCGGGCTGCCGGTGAACCTGGCCGTCGTTCCGGACGTGCGCACGGATGCCGCCAGTCTCGACGGGCGGTTGGAGCAATTTCTCTTTTTCAAAAACGGCTGCGCCGACCTGACGAAGCCCATCGGCGACAACGAGGAACTGGTGCATTACCTGCGCGAACAACCCGGCTTTCATGTCGTGCAACACGGTTACGACCATTCCTTCCTTGAGTTCGACTCGGCCAACGCCGGGGACATTCGCGACCGGCTGGACCAGGGAACGCGCCTGCTCGTGGACGCGGGGTTTGCCCGGCCGCAAACGTTTGTCGCGCCTTACGACAAATTTTCCGCCGCCAGCCTGCGCGAAAGCGCCCGGCAGTTCCGCGTCATTTCCACCGGCTGGTTTGAATTGGAGCGGCTGCCCATTTTCTGGTGGCCGAAATATGCGCTCGGCAAACTTGCCCGTGAGCCGCATTGGCGCATCGGCCAAACGCTTTTGCTCACCCATCCCGGCTGCCTGTTGTCACAGCAGCGCCCGCGGGCCTCGATGCTGGAGATGGTGAAGCAATCCGTCGCCAGCCGGCGGTTGACGGTGCTGGTCACCCATTGGTGGGAATATTTCCCGGACGGCAAACCCGATGACGCGTTTATCGGCATCCTGCACAAAACCGCGGCGTGGCTGGCGGATCAGCCGGACGTCAAAGTAATTTCCTTCGACGACGTGGCCAGCGGCGGCACGGCCTTGACGTGAGCACGGACAGGTATTCCCCGGGCGGTTCCTGCGGGACCAGAATTCAACGGCGAAAGTTTGCGTTTGTAGAACGCGATGATGGGGTGCTCAAAAAATCGGTAGAACAGCGACGCAACGGCGATGACGACGATGGCGCTGGCCAGGAAACAAAACACCGGCGAAGTTCCCCCCGGCAGTTTCTTCACGGCGCTGATAATAAACATGTGGAGCAGATAAATACCGTAGCTGATTTTCCCGACGTGCACCATGAACCTGCCGCCGAGCAGGGTGGTGGTTGGCCGGACGACGAGACCCATCAGCATCAGCGTCATCAGCAGATAAAACAGTTGCGCGTCCCATGAGCTTTGAGTTTGCAGTGGATGGACAACGATCCACACCGCGGTTCCGGCGCCGAGTCCGGCCGGCAGCCACGGGCGGCCCAGCCAGTGTGCGAAAAATTCGTAATACGACCGGCAATTCAAGACAAAGGCAGCCAGGACGCCGAACAAAATCGGTTCCTGATAGCTGAAGACGACGCGCCAGAAGGTGGAACCGACGTCCACATTGCCAAATGCCGAATAGACCGAAAATTTGATGAGCCATGCGGCCAGCGCTGCGCCAATGACCAGCCGGCGGCTGGTAAAGAACAGCAGCAATCCGAACACGAGATAGAATTGTTCCTCGACCGCGAGCGACCATGCCTGGAAAAACGGTCCCTGGGTGGCGGTGGCCAGCCAGTTGCTGTAGTAAAACAGGTACGCCGGCAGTTTGTCGCGGAAGAGCTGCTGGTTATCCGGCGAGTATTGGTGGAGCGCGAAAACGAGAATCGCCTGCAATAGCAGCGCGGCATAATATAACGGGAGCAGCCGCAGCGCACGGCGACCGTAAAATTTCCAGAGGTCAATCCGTCCGGTTTTTTCCTCCTCGCGCAGGAGCAGCGTGCAAATCAGGAAACCGCTGATGACGAAAAAGAACGCCACGCCATAACGGCCGTTTTGCTGGAGCGTGTGGAGGAAGGCCCCAACGGGATATTTCGGCACGTGAAGAAATAGCACCATCAAAATGGAGACGGCCCGCAGGCCGTCCAGCGCGTTGAAATAGGCACTGGCCTTGAACGCCTCGAAACTTTGCCGGCAGCACGGACTTTTCATGGCGGGGAAAGTTCGGCGGCCGGTTCCGGGGCGCGGTTGCGTTCGTGTGCCAGCTCGGCGTCGCGAGTCATCAGCCTGTAAACGTCAGGGATGGCGGTGATCTCCTCCGGGATTTCCGGCTGATTGGTCAGCAGCGCGGCGTAACTGTGCTTGTCGGTGGGATGATAGCCGTGCATGGCGCGGATTGGCCGCTCGCCCATGTGGCTTGGCACGATGAGCACGCCTTCCTTGACGAGAAAAATCAGTTCACCGAAGTAGCCGTCGGGAAACCGGCAATGCAGTTGTTCCAGCTCG
>DATEGR010000031.1:0-19595 GCA_035279985.1 Verrucomicrobiia bacterium | reverse complement strand
GCTTCCGCTGTTATCGATGCTGACGGAGCCACCGTTGCCGCTGTCGCCGCCTGCGCCGCCCATGGAAAAACTGTAGGCTCCGGAGCCGGCCCCCTGACCACCGCCGCCACCGACGCTTTGGCCAAAAATTCCACAAGAGTTTGTCCCCGCCGTGTAGAGCGAACCGCTGTTGGCAATGGTCACACTGTCGCCAGTGCCGCCGCCGCTGCCACTGCCGCCAATCGAGACGAGCAGGCCGCCGGAACCGGCCCCACTCCCGCCTCCACGACCGATGCTTTCGGCGAAGATGGCATCGGCATTATCGCCGAGGGTGGTCACCGACCCTGAATTCGTGAGCGTGACGCTGCCGCCGTTGCCACCGAGGCTGCCGCTTCCACCAATAGACACCAGTCCGCCGGAACCGGCGCCATCGCCGCCTCCCCCGCCGATGCTTTGGAGATAAATCCCCCGCGCATCATCGCCGGCGGTGTGAATATCACCGGAGTTGGCCACGATGACCGCCGCTCCGTTTCCTCCGGAAGAACCCTGGCCGCCAAGTGAAATGAGCCCGCCCGAGCCGGCGCCACTGCCGCCGCCGCCGCCGATGCTCTGCACTTCGATGGCCGTGGAAAGGCTTCCGGTGGTTGTAATTATTCCGCTGTTGGTCAGGGTGACGATCCCGCCGTTGCCGGCGCTTGAACCGTCGCCGCCAATCGAAACCAATCCGCCCGAACCGGCGCCGCTGCCGCCGCCGCCGCCGATGCTTTGAATGAAAATGCCGCGGGCATTGGTGCCGTAAGTGAGAATCGGGCCGCTATTCACCACATCCACATTGCTGGCGCTGCCTCCGCCTGTGCCGGAGCCGCCGATGGAGAACAAGCCGCCGGAGCCTCCCCCGCTCCCGCCGCCGCCGCCAATGCTCTGGGCAAAAATCGCGTCGGAATTGTCATTGGAGGTCAGGATGCCTCCCGGATTGAAAACGCCAACCCGGCCGCCGTAACTGACACCGCTGCTGCTGCCGCCAATCCCGACGAGGCCGCCACTCCCGGCACCATCGCCGCCGCCGCCGCCGATACTTTGTGCGTAGATGCCGCGGGAATATTCTCCGAACGTCCGAATCTCGCCATAATTGGTGACGTTGACATTGCCGCCGTCGCCGCCAGCGCCTCCCGTGCCGCCGACCCCGCCAAAGAAGGCGCCGGCACCGCCGCCACTGCCGCCGCCGCCGCCGATGCTCTCAGCCAGGATTCCATGGGCATTCGTGCCTTGAGTAATAATCCATCCGCCGGCCTCTTGCGTGACATCCACTTCACCGCCGCTGCCGGCGCTGTTGCCGTCGCCGCCTTGAGAATAAAAAATACCCGCCTGACCGCCGCCCTGGCCGCCAAAACCGCCAACGCTTTCGGCATAAATGCCGTACGAATTGTCGCCGGAAGTTTCAATCGTGCCACCGCTTTTAACGGTGACCGTGCCGCCGTCGGTGGCCTGGCCGCCATTGCCGGGGTGCCCGGCAATCCAGCCGCCACTGCCGCCACTCCCTGCGTTGCCACCGACACTCTTGACCCAGATGCCGTGGGCATAGTTGCCGGAGGTTGTTATGTTCCAGTCGCCGTCCACCGTCACCGTGCCTCCTTGTCCTCCATTGCCGCCGTTGCCGCCGCCGGTGAAGACCTTGTCACTGGTGCCGCCCGCGCCGCCGTTGCCCCCGGCACTAAGGGCTAAGATGCCGCTGGCGTAGTCGCCTGCGGTTATGATCGTCCCGCTGCCATCCACGTGAACCTCTCCGCCGTCGCCCCCGGTGCCTCCGGGGCCGCCATATCTCCAGAACCCTCCACCACCGCCCTGGCCGCCGGTACCGCCCTGACTCCAGGCCACCACGCCGCACGAATAATTTGACACGGTCGTGATGCTGCCGTCCGCCGTGACGGTGACCGTGCCCCCGCTGCTTCCGGCACTGCCCTGACCGGCACTGTGCGATATGCTTCCACCGCTGCCCGTTGCGCCGTTGCCGCCGATGCTCTGCGCAAAAATCCCGGCTGCGTTGGTGCCGTAGGTCGCGATGTTTCCGTCGCTGTTAACCGTCACGCTGTTACCGGCGCCACCGGCGGACGCGATGGCTGCCTGGGTCTGGCCATAACCGGCCAGGTCGGGGAACACGGAGTTCGGGTTGGCGCTCGTGCCAAAGGTGTCGAAATAGGCCCCGCAATTGGTGACCAGCCCGTTGGTAGTCATCGTGATGGTTGCCACCAGGTTGCCGAGGAGATTACTGGTGATCCCCATGTTATTGACGCCCTGCACGGTGTAATTCACAGTCGACTGAAAGCTTTCACCCACAGCCAGCCCGTCGAGGTTGGTCCCGGCATTAAAGCTGAAGGTCCCGTTGGTATTGACCACAAACGTTCCCCCGTTACCGGCCAGCGGCGCACCATTGGTATCCACGAGTGTGCCGGTGACCGAACCGCCGATACTCGCGGCGGTGCCGTCGGCATTCGTCACCCCAATCACCGTGAAGGTGATATTGGTTCCCTGGTAACCTGCCAATTCCAGGACGACCAAAGGCGAATAACCGGTCGTCTGGCTTGTGGCGACAATCCCGGCCGCGTTGTTGCCTGCGGTGATGATGTCGCTGTGACTCTGCACATTCACTACCCCGCCCGGCACGGTGGAATTGGTCAAGGGGATCGGAATGCCCAGAAACGGGTCGGGGGTTGGAACGAACGGTGCGCTGCCGACGCTTCCAGCGCAGATCCCGGCAGCGCCAGTCGTGTTGATGACGATGTTGCTCCCGCTCAAGCCGGCATTAATCGTCACATCGCCGGCACCTGTTTTCTGGAAATTAATGCCGGACACGGCATTGGCAGGCTGAATCGGCCCGCTCAATGAATTCACGTCGAGCGTGGCCACAGTCGCGGGTTGAAAATCTCCTCCAATGTCACTGGTGATACCATTGGTTTGGTTCCCTTGAAAGAGCGCAATGCCGTTCGTAATGGACACCGGTGGGTCCGGCGACGCCTGGACAAAGTTAACGCCCGTCAGTGTCGCAATACCAACAAAGGCCGCGATGCCGAATCGGAACGAGCGCAGGAAGGATCGTATGGAGGTGTTCATAAATTGCCTTTCAAACAGGGTTGAGTGGAAGGGAGAAGGCGATAACCGGACGGGGCCAGCAGGCAAAGTTTTTGCCATGTCGGGAAATCGCTTCAGAACGGCACGGCCGCGGTTTCCTTCGAGCAACCTCACTTCTGGCCGGCTGGTTTGCACCATAGGCAGACGCGGGACGGAGACTTAAATCGCCACGACCGTGCAGACGTTCTGAACCGCAATATTTCCACTGGCACGACCGCTTGGGGCGGCGGCTTGCGATACTGAAGCTGCGGCGTTCGCACCAGACGGACGACACGCCCGAACGCATCAATAATAATCATATCTTACTGATTGTAAACAATTAATTTTGTAATCTTATACGTGAACTGCGACTGATTTATTCGGTTCGAAAAACGCGAAAACACTCGAACTGGTGGAGAGTGGGGGCAACAGGATTTGCACCTGCGACCAACCCCGAAGGCCTTCGGGATTGGTCGATCGAGTGAATGGTATCTCAAATTGTCAAACCTTCCATTTTTGGTTATAGGATGGAACCGTGCTACGGGCCCATAGCTCAGCGGTCAGAGCAGGCGACTCATAATCGCTTGGTCGCAGGTTCAAATCCTGCTGGGCCCACTTTTGCATCATGGCATGGGTTTACCTGCCGCACGGGGGATCGGGCCGCTGAGGGGAAATCCGTTTTCTCAAGCCGTTCCGCTTCAATTTTCATTGCGGCCAGGCACTCAAGCTGTTTTGTTTCCGGTGACGTGAGAATCACGAATCTGAATCCCGACACGGACATTGGCGCCAGCGGCTGGCTGGTCGAAATGGACGATTGCCGCATTCTGCTCGATGCGGGGATGCACCCGAAACGGGAAGGGCGCGCGGGCTTGCCCCTGTTCAACAAGGCGGGCACCACCGACCTGGACGCCATCGCCATCTCGCATTGCCATCATGATCACGTCGGCGCGCTGCCGGTGGCCGCGCGGCATTTTCCCAAGGCGCATGTATTGATGACGGAATTGAGTTATTTCATTGTCGAACGCGTGCTGCACAACTCGGTGAACGTGATGGTGCGCCAGCGTGACGAATTGGGCATCCGCGAATACCCGCTCTACACGCATGACGAGGTGGACGACCTCGCGCCGCAGTTTCAAGGTTTCAAATACCACCGCGAAATCGAATGGGCGGCATTTCACAAATCACGCGCGGGAATGCCCTCGCCCACCCTGGAATTTTTTGATGCCGGCCACACGCTCGGTTCGGCGGGCATTCTCCTGCGCGGCCGAAAGGAAACCCTGTTTTATACGGGCGACGTTTGCTTCCATGACCAGACGATTTTACGCGCGGCCCGGTTTGAAGACGTAAAAGCCGACGTGCTCCTCATGGAAACCACCCGCGGCAATCGTGTCACCCCGCCGGGATTTTCGCGCGAAAGTGAAATCGAGCGGCTGGTCGGTGCGATTCAGCATGCGCTCAAACGCAAGGGTTGCGTGCTGATCCCGTCGTTTGCACTGGGCCGCACGCAGGAAATGCTGGCGTTGCTGGCGCTGCTGATGCGCGCGGGAAAACTGAAGACGCAGCCGGTTTACATCGGCGGTCTGGGACGGGTATTCACGGAAATTTATGATTTGGAGGCGCATCGCACGCATCGCCGGCATACAAACCTGCAGTTGCACGAGGCGCTGGAACTCATCGTCCTGGAAAAAGGCCAGGCGGAAAAAATGAAACTGAGTGGTGGGCGGATTTTTGTGATTACCGCCGGCATGATGAGCGAGAATACGGCCGCGCACGATCTGGCACTACGCATGATTGGGGATGAACGACAATCCATTTTCTTTGTCGGCTACGCCGATCCGGACACGCCGGGCGGACGGTTAAAGGCGGCCGGGCCGGGCGAGACGTTTGTATTCAGCCCGAGCGCCGGTCGGGTCACCCACAAATGCGATGTGCAGCATTTCGATTTGACGGCGCACGCCAACCGGGAGGATTTGCTGGATTTCGTCGGTCAGGTTTCACCCCGGGCGGTTTTACTCGGCCACGGCAGCGGCGATTCGCGCGCGTGGTTTGAGGAACAAATCCGGTCACGCCATCCCAAAATCAAAATTCTCCAACCGCAGCCCGGCAACCCGGTGCCGGTCTAAGCCCAACCAGTTGCAAACTGAATTTCTCAGTCGTCCCGGGCGATCCGCCGCGAAATTTTAGCCGCCGTTTCCGCTGACGATATTGCCGAGGTTGAAAATCGGCAGATACATGCAGATAACCATTGAGCCGATGAGCAGTCCCAAAAAGACGATCAGGATGGGTTCAAGCAACGACATCAGGCCGGAGAGCATGGCTTCAACTTCTTCATCGAGAAAATTGGCGACGCGCTCGAGCATGTTATCGATGTTACCAGTCTGTTCACCGGCGCTGACCATGCGGATGATCATGGGGGGGAAAACCGGGTGTTTGGCCAGGGCGGTGGCAATCCCTTCGCCACGTTCAATGTCGCCGGCCGAGGTTTTGATGGCTTTTTCCATGACCGTGTTGCCGACGGTTTGAGAAACAATCTGCAGCACTTCGAGAATCGGAACACCGCTGCGGATGAGCGACGCCAGGGTGCGGGTAAAGCGGACGAGACAGATTTTGTGCGCGATGGGACCGAAAACCGGCAATTTAATGCGGTTTCTATCCCAGAAGTCGCGCCCACTCTTGGTCTTGATGAAGTATATCCAGCTGTAAACCAGAGCGCCCAGGCCAATGAGGAAGAAGATCAGGTAATGCCCCATAAGATCGCTCAGCGTAATAAGGAATTGGGTGGGCGCCGGCAATTTGGCGCCAAAGCTTGAGTAGACGTCTTTAAAAACCGGGACCACCTTTACCAGCAGGAAGATGGTGATGGCAATGGCCACCGTGCTCACGACGATGGGATACATCATGGCGGATTTGACCTTGCGGCGCAGACGGGCGCTGCTTTCAAGATAGGTTGCCAGCCGTGCCAGAATTTCCGCCAAAAGACCGCCTTTTTCACCTGCGGAAACCATCGAAAAGTAAAGTTTGTTGAAGGTTTTTGGATGTTTTTGCAGGGCTTCGGAAAAACTCTCGCCGCTTTCCACCCGTGTGCAAACGTCCCGGATAACATCCCGCATGACTTTGCTGGTAGCCTGGTCGGCCAGTGCCTGCAGGGATTGCACGATGGCGATACCGGCGTCGACCAGGGTCGCCAACTGGCGGGTAAACACCACCAGTTCGGCCAACGAGACTTTGCCGCCCTTGGTTTTGCCCTTTTTAGAGATTCTTTCCTCAATGGATACCACCAGGAGGTTTCGGTTCAACAACGCCGCCACGGCGGCTTGTTCGGTCGCAGCCTCCACCGAACTGCGAATTTCGCGACCGCTGGCCGTCTCCCGGGCCGTGTAAGAATAAGATGCCATATGGTTTCTCGATAAAACGTTTTACTTGCCGAACCGCATTGTCGTCATTTCTTTGCTTCCCAACTTTTCTCGTGCCATTGCAAAGCATCCTCTATTCCAAACTCGATTCCAAACCTGGCCCCCCAAAAGTCGCCACCGCGTGCCTTCGGCTCTGTCCAAACCCTGTCCAGGAATGGGATAAAAAACTGACCTAAAATGCAACAATCTCCGCTTCAACCTCTTGCGCGAATATAATTCCCCAAAAAAAATATTGTCAAATGTCCGGATTTTCCCTATTTTCACCGATAATTGCACCATGCGGTGCCGGGGTAAACGGTTTTTTACCCTGAAGTGCACAGGCACAAGGCAGAAAAACATTAACAAACAACATCGGAGGAACCAGATGAAGTTTAATAAATGGACAGTGGGTCTGGCGGCGGTCGGGGTGGTCAGCCTCGCGTCGGCCGCCCGCGCAGACGAAAAAATGAGCGCCGTGCAAACAGCGCTCTCAAACACCACGCTCAGTGGTTACGTGGACACGGCGGCAACCTGGAGGCCGGGAACCGATCAAAATGCGGCTAGTGGTGGCGTAGCACATATTCCTGCCTATGCCTTCGCGAAAAATGACGGCTTCAGCCTGAATGCCGTGGATATCGCGCTGGACAAGCCGGAAGATGAGAGTCCTTGGGCTGCCGGTTATCATGTCGAATTGATGCTGGGGCCCGATATGCCCCTGAATTCCGGCTATACTTCAATCGACGGCAACTACGCTGCCATTAGACAAGCCTATGTGACGCTGCGCACACCGGTGGGCAATGGCATTGACTGGAAAGTCGGTGTTTGGGACACCATTATCGGTTACGAATCCACGAGCTCTCCGCTTGATCCCAACTACACGCGTTCTTACGGCTACACGATTGAACCGACGACTGCCACGGGCGTCTTGGCCACGTACAAAATCAATGACATGCTCTCGGTTTCGGCGGGCATAGCCGACATGTGGGGTACCACCGCTGATAATCTCAATTCCACTTCGCCCGTTGAGTCTCAAAAAGCCTACATGGGTTCAATTGCATTTACTGCGCCGGACAGTGCAGGCTTTATGAAAGGCGCAACGCTCACGGTGGGTGCGATTGATGCCGCTGGCCTCGGTACGGCGGGTAGCGGTGCAGGCGCCGCCACCAGTTTGTATGTAGGCGCGACGATCCCGACGCCGGTTACGGCCCTCAAGGTTGGTGCCGCGTTTGACTACCTTGACGTCCATAACAGCCGCGCTGCTGGCAATACGCAAGATGACAGCACATGGGTTGCCGGACTTTATGCCAGCTTCCAGGCAACGGATAAGTTGAGCTTCAACACCCGCGCTGAATATCTCTCCAGCGACGGCAGCGGTCTCTATGACAACGGCGCTCATCCCGGTAATGCAGCGGAAGAATTCACAGCCACCGCCCAGTATAATCTTTGGGCGAATGTGATCAGCCGCGTGGAATTCCGCTGGGACCACGCCGAACACGGCAACTTCTTTGGCGCTGATTCAACAGGTGGTGGAGCCTTCAGGGCCAACGACTTCCTGCTGGCTTTGAACGTGATCTACCAATTCTAATTTAAGTTGGTACTTGCAAGCCCCTTCCGGTTTACCGGAAGGGGCTTTTTGTTTCAGGATACACTAAACCGCTTGCCGTCTTGGACTCCGAAAGTGTTCGCGAGTGAACTGCGGTGGCCGTGACATCGCTTTTGAAGGCCGCTCCCCGCGTACGGATGCCTCTGGCTTCCTTCGTCCCTAAAGCCGACGAAAGCGGCGTCGCACTTCGTTTGCCGCCGCACTCCAAGACGCGCGCGCGAATTTTAATGCCACCAAACCCGTTGCTCGTTTTGGACTGCGGCGGCCCTCTGCCGCTTTCGAACGGAATTCAACCCTGACATTCATGCCCAGTCCCCCTATAATTCCTCCTCCAAATGCAATTCATCCGCGACATTTATGCGCCAAAACAGGCGGCCCGGCAACCGGCCTGCGCGGCCGAAGCCTCAACCTTGGCGGAGGCCGGCAGTGCCACTGACCGCAAATCCGGAACTGAAACGGCGAACACTTCGGCGCGGCGAAGGCCCGTCGTTTCCTTTGAATTTTTTCCGCCCAAAACGGAGGAAGGGGAATCGAACCTTCTCGAAAAACATATCCCCGCACTGCTTCAGGCCAGACCGGATTTTTGCTCCGTCACCTACGGCGCGGGCGGCAGCACCCGCGACAAGACGTTGATGATTGTGGACCGGATTCAACGCCAGCACGGCCTGACGGCGCTGGCGCATCTTACCTGTGTGGACCATACGCGTGAACAGGTGCGTGAACTGCTCGGACGGATCCGCGGTCTTGACTGCAAGAATATCCTCGCCCTGCGCGGCGATCCGCCCGACGGCGGCGAATTCCAACCTACACCGGGTGGCTTTGAATTCGCCTCCCAACTGGTGAAATTCATCCGGGAAGCCGGCGATTTTTCCATTGGCGTCGCGGGGTTTCCCGAAGGCCACATGGCCTGCAAAGAAGGCAAACACGCTGACTGGCGGCATTTGCAGGAAAAGGTGGAGGCCGGGGCGGATTTTGTCCTTACCCAGTTGTTTTTCGACAACGCCGATTTCTTCGAATTCCGCGATTATATGGCGGGCAAACTCGGGATACGCGTCCCGCTCGTGCCGGGAATCGTTCCCATTTTAAGCGCCGCGCAAATCACCAGGTTCACCCGGCTTTGCGGCGCAAAAATCCCGCCGCCGCTGCGAAAGCAACTCGACAAACTGGGTGACGACGACGCAGCCGCCGTTGAATTTGGCATCGAATACGCGACCCGTCAGTGTGAGGAGTTGCTCCGCGCCGGTGTGCCCGGGCTGCATTTCTACACGCTGAATAAATCGTACTCGACCGGGCAGGTCATGAAAAATCTCGGTCTGGCGTAAATTCTGCTTTCGTGGCCGCCGGGGTGACGAGGCTCAGATTCAATCAGTCTACGCGATTCGCAAATTTTCCCGCGTTCACGCGCGCTGCACCTGTCAACGCACCCCTGAATCAAAAATAATGAGCCTCGTCACCTCGGCTGCCACAATAAACCGCCGGTTACAGCCCCAAATTGCTGGCCACGATGCCGAGGACGCTCAATGGTCCCTGATCTTCCAGACTGTCGGCGGCCTTGTCCACCTTCTGTAAAGTCAACTTCGCGTTCTTGTAAAGGTCCTGGTCATTGACGAGCTTGCCGATGGAGCCCTGGCCCTGATTGACCTTCTGCAAAATCTGGTTCAGGTTCGTCATCGAGGCGGTGGTGGCATGGTAAAGCGTGTCATCCGTCACCAGCTTGCCGATCGTGCCCCGGCCTTCATTGACCCCATTGACGACCTGCCGGGCGGCGGCCACGGTGTCCTGCAAATTGCTCACGGTGTCCAGGGCGGAACTGTAAAGCGTGTCCGTGTAAATCAGCTTGCCCACGGTTCCCTGTCCGCTGGCAATCTGGCCGGAAATGGCCTCAACATTCGAGATCGTGGCGCTGAGGTGACCGCTGTTTTGCCTGATTAAATCGGTCAAGGGACCAAGCAGATTGTTAATGGTGTCGCCGGTGAAGCTTTTGGTCAGGTTTTGGATGCCCGTGGCGGCGTCGTTGAGCTTGGCCATGATGGCGTTCAGGTCCGGCTGCTCCACGGTGGCCAGCACGGCGCCATCCACCGCCTGCGGTGCGCCCGGTGATCCAAAGTCAATGGCGACAAAATTCTGCCCCATCAACCCGGTGAACCGGATCGCCGCCTGACTGTCCGTTTTCACCACGGTGCCGCTGTTCAGTTTCATCGTGACACGGACCTTGTTGTTTTCGAGGGTGATTTTTTCGACGTGCCCGACCTCCACGCCGGCCATCTTGACGCTGTCGCCGGCTTTTAATTCCTGCACGGTGTCGAACAGGGCGCTGAGGTGGTAGCCACGCTGGAAGAAACCGACTCCGCCGAGCGTTTCCATGATGAGCAGGGCGGCAATGACCACCAGGACGGCAAAAATGCCAAGTCGGGTTTCGAGTGAATTTTTCATAAATATAAATATTATGGGGATTCGTGTTGAAAATCGGCGTGCAAAAATTTTTGAAGGGCCGGGTCGTTGAATTGTTTTACTTCCTCCGGCGTGCCAATGGTAAGGATGCGGCCTTCACTGATGACCGCGATGCGGTCGGCGATGCCAAAGGCCAGGTCGCGGTCGTGCGACACGACGAGCGAGGTGACGTGGATGCGCTGTTTGAGCTTCACAATTTCCCGCCCGATGACCGCGGCGGAGAGCGGGTCGAGTTCGCTCGTCGGCTCATCGTAAAGAATCAATTGCGGCTCGATGACCAGCGCGCGGGCGATGGCCACGCGTTTTTTCATGCCGCCGGAAAGTTCGTTGGGCATTTTGTCCGCGGTGTCTTTAAGGCCGACCGCCTCGAGTTTTTCCTCAACCACACGCGTGATTTCTTCCGGCGGCTTGAGCCGGTGTTCGGTCAGATAAAGGCCTACATTTTCGCCCACCGTCAGCGAATTCAGCAACGCGCCGGATTGGAAAACCAGCGCCATCCGGTATTTGCCCGCGATCTCGGGCGACTGGATCGACTCCCCGTTGATAAGAATTTCCCCTTCGTCAGGCGATTCCAGGCCGATGAGATGCTTGAGCAGGACGCTCTTGCCGCTGCCGCTCGGCCCCATGATGACGAAAATTTCACCGGGCTGGACCTCGAAATCAACGCCCCGGAGCACTTCCTCCCCGTTGAAACTTTTTCGCAGGTGGCTGACCCGGAGTCCCACGCCGGAATGACTGTTCATCGTAGCGTTCATTATTTCAAAAGGATGCGCGTCAGCACATAGTCAAAAATCACGATGAGGACGATGGAGTTGACGACCGCTTTCGTCACCGAACGGCCGATACCGCGCGGCCCGCCGATGGTCGCCAAACCCTGGTGGCACGAAACCGCGCCGATGATGAGCGCGAAACAAAAGCTCTTGAACACGCCGTTGGCCACGTCCTTGGGCTGAACAATGTTTCGCAAGTCGGAGAAAAACGCCTGAAAGGGAATTCCCATGTGGCTGTTCAGGTCGGCAACCACCGCACCGCCAAACCAGCCGACGAGAATCGCAAAAACCACCAGCATCGGCAACGCCACCGCGATGGCTACCATGCGCGGCAATACCAGATAGTGGATCGGGTCAATGTTCATGGTTCGCAAGGCGTCAATCTCCTGATATACGCGCATCGAACCGATTTCCGCCGCCATGGCCGAGCCAATGCGGCCGGCGATGAGGATCGCCATCATTACCGGCGCGAGTTCCTTGGCGATGGAAATGCCCACCACACCGCCAACGGCGCTGGAAAGGCTGCGTTCCACCAGTACCGGGCCGGTTTGCAGGGCAATGACGGCGCCGATGAAGAAGGACAACACGCAAACCATCAGCAGGCTGGCATTGCCGATCTCGAAAAACTGCTCGAACACCTTCTGCCGCTGTCGCCACGCCAGCGGCAGGGCCAGCATCGTCCGCCAGAACAACAGAATTATCTCGCCGATGTTCTCAAACATAATTGATTCCCGAAGGCAGAAGGTAGAGGGTAACAAGCAGAATTACCAGCCGCGGTTGCCGGTGTCTTCCAGTCCTTCGGCACTCTGCATTCTTCCTGTTTCATTTGCTGGTCGTTGGTTTGGTTTTAATCACTGGAACGTAAAACACACGCACGCACTTCCCTCCCGAATCGGATTGATACTGGAATAGGCCGAAGATGAGCGAGCATTTTCTGGATGTGGGCGCCGTATCATAACGATACAAATTCCACAACAGCGACTGGCTCGTCGTGCCGAGTTTGGCGCTGCCTTCAGAACGCCATAACGACCATAACGGTGACCAGTTGCATTCCACACCGCGGTTGTCGGGCAGCATCGGCTCAATCGGGGCGAGAATTTGTAACCGTTTGTCTCCATCGAAATCCCGATGATAGGTGAACAATGGCCACATATCCACCCGGCGGCGCAGGGTGCCGGTCTCCAGATTTTTTTCCGCCACATTCACAAACAAATAAAACAGGACGCGCGTGCGCCGGTCATCCAGCGTGTCAGCGTGGAGCCAATCGTACCGGTAAAGCGGCCAAAGATAGTAATCGCTTTCCAGTGTATCATTGTGTGCCCGGCTGAACAGCGGCCACACGCGGGTGGTGGTTTTCCCGGCGCCGCGCGCAATGACAACGAAAGGATAGGGTCCCTCCCATTCCCGATATTTTTCCCCGCGATCGTCAACCCACGTGAAGAACGGCCAGAACACGGACGTGGAATCGCGCTTGGGCGAACGCAGCTCGCTATAAAACGGCAGATCGGCCCGGAATTTCGCCGGATCATCGGTGCCGATGCCGGTATTTTGATAAAAATGGATCGGCCAGAGCGCGAAAAATTTGTCATGGCCGGCCATGGTTTCAATTTCTCCAAACCCGTTAGTCTGCGTGGTCACGTCTTTGTGCTCGGTCCCAACCAGCGGCCAGAGCTGCCAGCCGCGCAGGCCGTCACCATGGCGCAAATCAAAAAACGGAAAAAGGTAGTTGTCGGTAATCACATCTCGCTTGCGGGTCTCGCTGTAAATCGGAAACAGGACGAAGAAAATTTCGTCACGGAACAGCCGGTTCTTGAGGTGGCCATAGAAGGGCACCAGTGCGGTGTAATTGTCCTTCGGGTCTGGTGAACGTTGCTGAAAGTAAACCGGGAAAAGCGTAAAGCGGTTCTCCGGGAAACCCTGCGGCGCTTCACCGCCCGCCAGACTGAGCAGTTGACCAAGTTGCCACCGATATTCGGTTCCAAAGCGCCGGTAGGTGAGCACCGGATAAAGCAAGTCGTTCTCGGCCGACTCAACGGCAGAATCCGAGTCGAATGAAAATAACGGCGGAACGCCCCATATCTTTTCTGAATCCTTTTTTTGGCTGAAGAAAAATGGGCCGATGGCCTCGGTTCGGGATCCCGAATCAAGGGTCAAGGCAAACCGGCTGAAGACGGGCCCGGCAACAAAGTTGTCTGCACCGAAAATAACAAAGGCCATATTTAGCGCGACGAGCCACGAACAAATTCGCAGGTAAAATCCAAACCTTCTCCAGCTCATGAAACGAATCGGCATGAAATTTTAAGATACGTTAACGTTATTGAAAATTGAATTCACAGGGTTTTAACCATTTTAGACCTATTTTTAACATTGATGTTGACATTTCACTGAATTGCTTTACCTTTGCCTTCCACTTGAGGTTTTGACCTCGGTTCCTCCTGACCCAGTGTCGGCAACGATGAATTGTCGGCACTGGGTTGATTCGTTTGGATCAAGGGACGCCGTCGGCCAAGCAAGTTAATCAACGCCGGCAAAAAAGTCAGTCCCGCAAACATGCAAGTGGTGATACCTGTCGCCATCACGCAACCCAGGCTGTACATGCCATAGTGCTTGGCGAGGATTAAGCTGCCGAATCCCGCAATCGCTGTCAACCCGGACACCAGGACGGCTTTGCCGGTGCTCCGCGCCAGAATGCCCGGCGTGCGCTCCTCGGCAAAACGGTTAAGAACGTGAATGCCGTTGGTCACGCCGATGCCAATAAGCAACGGCAGCGTCATAATATTCGCCAGGTTGAAGGAGACACCGAACCAGCCCATCAGACCCGTCAGCCAAAGCGAACCGATACCGACCGGCAACAGGGACAGAACCACCGCGAGCAGACTGCGAAAATGGAAAAAGACCAGCATGACGATGGCGGCCAACGAATACCACGCCGCCTGCTCGTAACTGTTTTTCAGCAGTGTCTCATATTCGTAAAGCTGAACCGGCGTGCCGGTGGCGTTCTCATCCACCGTCCGCAAATCAGCGACGAATTTTTCCTGGTTTTCGCGCTGCCAGACGTCGTGTTTGGGATAGACCTGCAACAGGAATTTGCCGGTCACGCCAACAAATTGATCCCGCAAGGCTGCCGGCAGATCGCCCACCCGCAGGGCCGCGGTGTCATCCTGCGCCTGCAAGGACTCGAACGTTTCACGGACGTCGTTGAACAACGCCTGCTGAAACTCCGCCAGTTTGGCAGTGTGTTCCTGGATCGCGGCGCTGTCACCGGCCAGCATGGTCTTGCGCAAATTCTCAATCGCCTGTCGCAAGGCAACAAACTGCTTCGCCAGTTCAGGGTCGCTGCCCTGCACTTCATTCAGCGCCGCCCCGGCATATCCGTAAAGCGAATACAGCGTCCGGCTGAGTTCATTAACGTTCACGGGATTCAAGTCGGGCGCGCTGAATTTCAACGACGCCACCTCCTGTTTGATGCCCCGGATAAGCCCTAATTTTTCCCTTTGATTCGGCGCAAGAAAATCTTTGAGCATTTCCGCCGGCGGCTCAATATCGGCCACCGTCGGCAATTTCCGGATCGTCCCCTCCAGCGCAATGGCCTGGTCCAGATTGGTGGCCACCACGGCGCCGTACAGCAGGGATTTGTCCGCCGAGTTGATTAATTTGTGTTCAAACACCACCGAGGCAAGGTTCGGGCTCTGCATTTGGATGAGGTTGTAGTCAAATCGCACTTTCCGGGCCTCGAACAACGCCGCCAGCAATAATGCGACGGTGATGGCCATCACCCACAGGGGCCGTTGCAGCCAGAAATTTTCGATGCGCGCACGGGTTTCATCCTCGGTGGTCCGATGGTCAATGACGTTTTGCCGGCCCCGCAGCAACAACGCCGGCAACAGTGTCATCATCGGCAAAAAACAAAGCAACAGACCGCCGCCGCAGATGACACCCATTTCCTGAATGCCACGGAAACGGGTAAAGGCCATCGCCAGAAACGCGCCCGCCGTCGTCAGCGCACCCGTGAATATGCCCTGGCCGGTGAAGACCATCGCCTTCGTCATCGCCGCCTCTTCCGTTTTCCCATGGCGCAATTCCTCTTCGTAGCGCGTAATGAGATGCACGCCAAAGTCAATCGCCAGCCCGATGAGCATCGGCACAAAGGTAATCGTCAGGATGTTCAAATGCCCGACGGTCAGCGTGGTGAATGCGAGCGTATACGCCAGCCCGATTACCAGGCAAAAGGTTGCTTTGATCGGCCGGCCGGTCTCGTTGTAGCCATAAATAAAAATCAATGCGCAGAGAACCAGTGACGCGATGCTCGCCAGGGTGACGTCCTTCTGCGATTGCCGCATTTGGTCGTAATCCAAAACTGGCTCGCCGGTCAGGCCGACATTCAGCCCGGGTACCTCTGCCTGGGTCTGCTTTATCAACTGGCGCAACCGTTCAATCGCCTCGCCGTTGAGTTCGTCGCTCGGCGGGTGTGCGGTGAGCAGAAAAATCCGGCTATGATTGAAGGTGATGTAGATGTCCGAGATGTCATTGGCGCCGAAGAGCGCCGCCACGCCGGGAGACGGTGGTTTGCCGGACATTTGCAGACAGGCGTCGGCCTGGGTCAGGATCCGCGTCAACACCGGCAACGCCTGGACCAGCGATTCGGTCTGGGCGTTCGTCTCGCGGGGCGCGGTGCGGAAGGCCGTGTTGATTTGGTTGAAAAACAAAACGAGGTTTGTGGTCTGCGTGAACTGGCGGATGAACGGTTGGTCGGCATGCAGCGTGGTTTGAATGGCCGCCAGATCCTCTTTCGGCACGAAGAACAACGCCTTGGTCCCCATCATCGCCAGGTCGTGCTGGTAAAAGACATCGCAGAACAAATTGGTCTCCGGCGCCATCTTCATGGCGAGGCGTTCAACAAATTGCCGGTTTTTCTCCGGGTTGTCGCTCTCCACCGCCACCACCAAATCGTTGCCCTGCTGGGGAAACTCCTTCTGCAACTGGAGATAATTCCGGTGGTACTTCTGGTTCGGGCCCACGAGGTTGTCCTGATTCATATCCGCCTTCAGGTAACCAATGGTGTAAAGCACACACCCCACGAACAGCACCACCTGGGGATAAATGAACCACCGCGGATGACGAAAAACCGCCGCCGTCAGTTTGCCCAGCAGTCGCGCAAGAATGGAATCAGCGCTCAACGCCTTCATACTTCAGGCCGCGCAGAGGTTCATGCCTTCACCGCCTCGCCGGGGAAGTCGGCGTTGGAAACAACTTCCTTTACATCGTCGTGCTCCTCCAGCGCCTCGATCAAGCGGTTGACGGCGGCAATGCCCGCTTCGCCGGTGAGCGGCACCAGGAGGGTTGGCAACGACGTAATTTCCGCCGCTTCGCATTTAATCCCTTGGGCCTCCACTTGTTTGTGGACGGCTTCAAAATTCCCCGGCGCGGTCAGAATCTCATAACCTTGCGGCTCCGCCTTGAAATCTTCCGCGCCGGCTTCGAGCGCCAGTTCCATCAGTTGGTCTTCACCCGCCGCTTCCCGCGAGACGATGATCTGACCTTTGCGCTGAAACAAACGGCTGACCGAGCCGGGGGTGGCGATGCTGCCGCCGCTTTTGGTCACGAGGCTGCGAATATCCGACGCGGTGCGATTGCGATTGTCCGTGCTCACTTCCACCAGCAGCGCCACGCCGTGCGGCCCGTAAATTTCATAGGTCAATTCCTCGAAGTTCACGGCTTCGCCGCCGCCGGTGCCTTTTTTGATGGCACGCTCGATGTTGTCGCGCGGCATGTTGGCGGTGCGGCACTTGAGCAGCACCATGCGCAGGCGCGGGTTCATGCCCGGATCGCCACCGCCGATTTTGGCGGCGATGGTGATTTCGCGGCTCAATTTGGCAAAAATCTTCGCGCGCTTGGCGTCAATCGCGCCCTTGAAATGCTTGACCTTCGCCCATTTGCTGTGTCCGGCCATATCAATTAATGCGACGCTTCCACGTAAACCGCCGTGCCGTAGCACAACACCTCGGTGATGCCCGGCGCGATTTCCGTCGCGTCATAGCGCACGGCGACGACCGCATTGGCGCCCAGCTCACCAGCGTGCGTCAGCATCAGGTTAAAGGCGTCTTCGCGGGCGCGTTCGCAGAGATTGGTATAAAGGGAAATGTTCCCGCCAAAAATGCTCTGGATGCTCGCGCCAATGTTGCCAATCACCGAACGCGACCGCACGATGATGCCGCGCACGACACCAAACGACTTGGCCACGCGATAACCAGGCAGCTCAAAGGTCGTGGTTGTCAAGGGATGTGTCAGACTCATAGGTCAAGGATTGAACACGAGAACGTGTGCCCGCAAAAGCGAAAAAGTTCCGCCCGCCGGCGCCACGGCCTACGGCGACAGAAATGAAAAGGCCGGCAAATTTCGCAGCACGGTGAACACCACGGCCACGATCAGCAGGGGCCAGAGAATTTTCGGCGGCAGAAACGACCCGACCGGCCGACACAGCAATTTTTGGATTCCGAACCACGCAGCGCGTCCCGCCAGCCCCGCGAGGAACAACACCGCCAACGCGTTGTCCTGCAACGCCCGTAAAGGATGCCCGTGCAGCAAGTGGTAGACGGCGCGCGTGCCGCCGCAGCCCGGACAATTCAACCCCGTCAATTGGTGAAACTCGCAGACGGGATAAAATCCGTGCGTGCTGGGATTGAAGAAATACAAGACTGCGCCGGCGCCGAGAATGACCGCGCCCGACACCGTACCCATGAAAAATTTCAGCCCGGGGAGCATTTGAATTTTTGGCGGAACGGCCTGGGATTTGGCTGGGGACATCGGGATCAGAAACGGTGAAAGCTCCCGTTGAGATGAAAATTGCCGGTGGCCAGGGCAATCATGATCAGCAGGACGGCCAACAACAGGCTCAAGATTGAAAGCACGAGCCCGGCAATGGCGAGGCCGCGGCCTTCGTAATATTCCGGATGCCGGTTGATTTGCGAAAGCCCGACGAGCGAGAAAATGATGCCCAGCGGGCCAAACAGGAATTTGCAGCAGCAAAAAAACGCCAGAATTCCAAAAATCAACCCGGCCATGGCGCTGGAGTTTGTTTTCCGGACCGGTCCGGGAATCGGGGGGCTGATGGTCGGCGGAGTTTGCGGTGCGAAACAGGTTGCGAACTCCAGCGCTGCGCCGAGCGGTTTCCATTCCGTCGCGCCTTCCGCAAGCGTGTGCGTCTGCGCGTTCGCGCGGCCTTCGGCGATCCATTGCTGCAATTGCTCCGCGGACACCGGGCCATATTGCCGGCCATCCGCGCCGATGATTCGATACCTGCCCATCTATTCCTCTTCACTTTCTACGGTGGCGTGCCCCACATCCGCGCACACACCGCGTTTGGCACCCGTTACAAAGTCTAACAGAATTTTCGCCGTGTCGCTGGAAAATTTTTTTTGCGCCTCGCCCAGCGCCTCACGCAGATTTTTCCCGCCACGAAACAGCCAAAGATAAAGCCGTTTCAATTCCAGGCGCTGCTCCGTGGTGAATCCCGCGCGCCGCAGCCCGACACTGTTCAAGCCGCAAATTTCATTTATGCGCAAGGCGATTGTGAATGGCGGCAAGTCCCTGCTGATGGCCGAGTTGCCCTGCATCAAGGCCAGCGTGCCTACCCGTGTGAACTGATGTACGCAACAGTTCCCGGAAATGAATGCGCGGTCCTGTACTTCGGCGTGTCCGCCCAGCACCGCGCCGTTGGCCATAATGACATGGTCGCCCATCACGCAGTTGTGCGCCACATGCGCGTTGGCCATGAGAAAATTGTGCGAACCGATGATGGTTTCTGCGTCGGGCTTCGTCGAACGATGCACCGTGACATGCTCACGGAATACGTTGTGGTCGCCAATGCGCAGCCGCGTCGGCTCACCCTGGTACTTCAAATCCTGCGGCGCGTCGCCGATGACACAACCGGCGTGAAACAGGTTGTGCGGACCGATGGTCGTCAGGCCCGTCAGATAAACGTGCGGTCCGACCACGCATTCCGCACCCAGTTCGACCCCTTCATCAATCACAACATAAGGCCCGACCCGGACCGTTGAGTCCAGTTTGGCTTTCGGATGAATGATGGCAGTTGGATGAATCATTTTCCGCACAGCTGAACATAGAAGCACGCGGATGAAAACTGGATTTTTCAACGTGTCGGAACTCCATGAGAATGTCCCCCTGATAACTCGATAAGAATGTCCCTTTTTTGGCGGGGTTGCGGTAGCAACCCTGCCACAACATGGGAACATTAACGATGAGTCGGCAGGAACGGGAACGATTAAAGGTTATGTC
>DATEGR010000030.1:0-13881 GCA_035279985.1 Verrucomicrobiia bacterium | reverse complement strand
AACCGGGCGAAATCGTCATCATCAACGAAAAAGGAATAGTCAGCCTGCAGGCGTTTCCCGAGCACAAGCGCCGGGCGTTTTGCATTTTTGAATATGTTTATTTTGCGCGGCCGGACAGCAACATTGGCGGGCGCAGCGTTTATGATGTGCGCAAGGAAATGGGCCGCCAGCTCGCGCGCGAACATCCCGTCCAGGCCGATCTGGTGATTCCCGTGCCGGACAGCGGGGTGGTCGCGGCGATCGGTTATTCCGAACAATCCGGCATCCCCTTCGAGATGGCGTTCATTCGCAACCACTATGTCGGACGCAGCTTCCTGCAGCCGTCACAACTCATCCGCGATTTCGACGTGCGCGTGAAGCTGAACCTCATTGCGTCGCTCGTGA
This sequence comes from Verrucomicrobiia bacterium, assembly GCA_035279985.1. GTDB lineage: Bacteria > Verrucomicrobiota > Verrucomicrobiia > Limisphaerales > UBA11358 > UBA11358. The sequence continues at coordinate 13,497 of DATEGR010000030.1, read as the reverse complement.
AGGACAAACGGGTTGTGATTGTGGATGATTCCATTGTGCGCGGCACAACCTGCAAAGCACGCGTGAAGACGCTCAAGGAAGCCGGCGCGAAGGAGGTTCACGTACTGGTGAGCTGTCCGCCGCATAGAAACCCGTGCGTCTATGGGATTGATTTTCCCGACCGCAGCAAGTTGATGGCCGCGAACCACAGCGTGGACGAAATCCGCAAATATCTGAACGCCGATTCGCTGTATTATCTCTCGCAGGCCGGCATGGTTCAAGCCACCGGCCTGCCGAAGGAAGGATTCTGCATGGCCTGTTACGACGGGGATTATCCTGTTCCCTACGACCCGGTGCTGGACAAGCACATCATCGAGCACCGCCGCCGCCATGCGCAGACCCTCGGCGAGGCGGTGGAGAAGGACAACGAGCAGTTCAAATTGCTGCAGGTTTAATTTCAGAGTCGGACGCTGTCTTCATCAAAATGGGGAGGAAAATCACCGGCGTTCACCGTTTCTCCTTGTTGTAGATTTCCTGACGTTGTTGTGTCCGGCCAATAATTCAAGATTCCGGCTTGAGTAGGCGCCTAAGATAAGGCATCTTAAACATCATGCGCCCGTTGTTTCAAGGGACTGCTTTGGGCCTGCGGTCCTTAAAAGTCGCGATTCTCGCCATCTTTTCAATTTGCGTTGCGGCTCAAATCCATGCCCAGGGCACCTATCCGAAAATCGAGGCATCGTTCATGGTCAGCACCCCGATTGCCGACCCGTTCGATTACAGCAATGACGTGCGGGTGCTGATGGTTCAGCCGGATGCAAGCACGATTTCCCTGCCCGCTTTCTTCGACGGCGGCACCACCTGGCGCGTGCGGCACACCCCGACCATGGCCGGGGTCTACAGCATCAGCAACATCACGCTGAACGGTTCGCCGCTGCCGTTCAGCAATTTGTCGCCGGCTTCCTGGACCGTGACCGGCTTTCCTACCGGCCCCGGTTTCGTGCGCGTGGACCCGGCCAACCCGCGCCGTTTCATCACCAGCAATGGCCGGCGCTATTTTCCGGTGGGACAGGATGTCGCCTGGGGTTACAGCAATAGTCCCAGCACCGATTACCGGGTCACGACGATTTTTCCCAAAATGGGTGCCGCCCACGAGAACTGGTCGCGGGTGTGGATGACCCATTTCTATGATTGGCAAGGCTTGGGGCTGAACCTGGACTGGCCCAAGGTCAATAATACCTTAGGTCAATTAAGCCTGCCCAATGCGCGGAACTGGGACGCCATCGTTGCCGCCGCCGACCAGGCCGGCATCCATTTTCAGATGACCTTGCAATACCATGGACAGTATGCAAGCACCAACGGGAGCAACGTCAACCCGAACTGGGAGCAGAACCCCTATAACGTCGCCAATGGCGGGTTTCTCTCCAACGCGACGAATTTTTTCACGGACGCAACGGCCAAGGCATTGACCAAACGCAAGCTCCGTTACATTGAGGCGCGTTGGGGTTATTCGCCTGCCATCATGGCGTTCGAATTGTTCAACGAGGTTCAATTCACCGATGCCGCTTACGCGAACCAGTGGAGTAATATCGAGGCCTGGCACAACGAAATGGCACAGTTCATTCGTACGAACGACGTTTATCATCATCTGATCACCTCCAGTTCCGAACTAAACGAGCCCATCTGGGACCAGACGGATTATTACCAGCACCACGATTACCCGGCGGATTTGATTACCGGAATTCGCGACGCCCAGGACATCACCGCCTCACAACCGGTCGCGCCTGATTTCAGCGGTGAGTGCGGCATCGATTACACGCCGCACGTCGGGGTCAGCCCGCCAATCTGGGCCGGACTGATGGCCGGGCAATCCGGCGGCGCGCAACCGTGGTGGTGGGATACGATTGATCCGGACAACGACTATTATTTGATCCGGGCCACTGCTGATTTCGTTACCGTGTCCGGACTGGCCGATGAGAACGCCTTGACCAAATCCATCCCGCAAGTTGCCGGTGGTGCTCTCGGCCCGCTGGCGTTTTCACCCGGCGGTGGTTGGTCTACGGCCACGCAATCCACGTTTACGGTGGAAGCCTCCGCCCCCGCGGGCATTGGGTCCGCCCCCAGCTATCTCCAAGGCGTCTATCATCTTTCCATGACACCTTACGGATACACATTCCTGGTTAATTATCCCCAAAGCGGAACCTTTTCAGTTCAGGTGACTCAAATTGCCTCCTCCGGGGCCGGGTTGCAGATGTTTCTCGATGGCAATCTGCGAACGAACATTGCTTTTCCTTCCAACCCGAACGGCAACACTTCCACGAATTTCACCGCGACGATTCCGGTCTCGTCCGGCGCGCACAGCCTGGTTATCACTAACAATCGCAACGATTGGATTCTGCTGGGCAACATCACGCTCAATCCTTATGTGTCCGGACTGGGCGCCTATGCCATCGGTACCAACAACTGGCAGGCGCTCTGGATTTGGAACCGTACCAACGTCTTCGCCGCTACGCCGGGGCCGAGTGTTACCGGTACTGTGGCTGTTGCCGGCCTGGATCCGGGCACTTACACCGGCACGTGGTGGGACACGTTCGGGGCCGGCGCGTTCAGCAATTTCACGTTTACCGTGACTGGCAGCAATGTGCCGGTGACGCTGGCCACGCCGCCGGTGTTGCGTTCCGTGGCGCTGTATGTCGGTATCCCGGCGCAGGCCGGGATTATGGCTCCCAATCTGAACCAGACGGCCGCCTCCAACGCGCCGTCATTCAATGTCCCATTAGTGATAACCAACGGTGGTGGTTTGCCGTTGGCCTACTCACTTTCTACCACCAGCGCGATTCCGGCCTGGTTGAGCTTTTCGTCCACCAACGGGTATGTGTCGAAGGCAAGCGCCTGGACAATCTACCTGGCCTTCAACCCGGCGGGCCTGGTGCCGGGTACGTATAACTTCACGCTCTTCGTCAATACCGGCGATCCGCTTTTGCCGGTCACCCCGCTGCCCATTTCATTCACGGTCTCCGCGGGCACTGTGGCGGCCCCGCGTTTGTCCGTTTTATCCGGCTCGGTCGGCCAGTTTGTGTTCCAGCTGCAGGGTGATACAAACGTTTCTTACGTGGTCCAGACCTCGCCGGACCTGAGGACGTGGGTTCCGGTCTCAACCAACACGCTGCCCGGCGGCGTGTTGAATATTACCAATTCAATCTCTCCCGGGGCGCCTCAGCAATTCTGGCGCGCCCTTTGGCAGCCGTAACCGCTTGTATCTCTTCTGTTCGTCCGGGCCTCGGCAATTCCCTGAACCTTGCGGGCAGTTTAATATTCACAATTTCCCCCTGCCGGGTTAAAGCTTCGGTATGCCCGGGTGACAAAATCTGGCGCAGAAATTCAACTTGAAAGAGTTTATGCAGAAACTGATCGGTGTCATTTGCCTCGTCACCGGGTCGTTACTGGTGTTGCAGGGGCACGACGTGGCCAATTCAATTGGCTCGCAATTCACCAGGGCGTTTACCGGCGAGCCGCTCGGCAAAGCCATCCACTATTACATCGCCGGCGTGGCGGTGGGGTTGTTCGGCTTGTTTCTGATTTTTTGGAAGCGGAAATAAAAGTCAGTTTCCCGCCACTTCCTGTGGTCCTTTGCCGCCATTGGCCAGAAAGAGGACGGCCATGCGCACCGCCAGGCCGTTGGTCACCTGTTCCAGGACCAGGGACCGGCCTGAGTCGGCAATGTCGCTGTCAATCTCCACGCCGCGGTTGATCGGGCCGGGATGCATGATGAGGGCATCAGGTTTCGCCCGCGCGAGACGTTCCTTGTTGAGGCCGAACAGCTGGATGTACTCGTTGATGCTGGGAAACATCGTCGTGCGTTGGCGCTCGTGCTGGATGCGAAGCAGGTTGATAATGTCCGCGTCGCGGATCGCCTCGTCCACGTCGTAGGTCACGCGACAACCCATTTGCTCGAAGGTTTTCGGCACCAGCGTGGCGGGACCGCACAGGGTCACCGTCGCCCCCAGTTTCCGCAGCGCCCAGATGTTTGAGCGGGCCACGCGGCTGTAAAGAATGTCGCCCAGAATCGTGATGTTCAGCCCGGCGATTTTCCCCTTGTGCTCGCGAATGGTGAACACGTCCAGCAACGCTTGCGTGGGATGTTCGTGCGCGCCATCGCCGGCGTTGATGACGTGGGCGTCGAGCACGCGTGCCAGGAAATGCGGCGCGCCGCTCGCACTATGGCGGATGACGATGAAGTCGGCATTGAGCGCTTCAAGGTTGCGCGCCGTGTCTTTGAGCGTCTCTCCCTTCTTGAACGACGACGCCTCGGTGGAAAAGTTGATGACATCGGCCGACAACCGCTGTTCGGCCAGCTCAAAGCTGATGCGCGTCCGGGTGGACGGCTCGATGAACAAATTGATGACGGTCTTGCCGCGCAACGCGGGGACCTTTTTGATGGCGCGTTCGCCGACCGCCTTGAATGCCCGAGCCGTATCCAGCACGGTGACAATTTCGTCCGGCGTGAGCGATTCGATGTCGAGCAAATGTTTGCGAGCCCAGGTCATTTCAGCCTTTCCAGCACCACTTCGTCCACGCCGTCGTTTTCGACCAGTCGCACCCGGATTTTTTCATTGTCGGCCGTCGGCACATTTTTACCGACAAAATCCGCCTTGATCGGCAATTCGCGGTGGCCACGGTCAATCATCACCGCCAGTTGAATTTTTTTGGGCCGGCCAAAATCGTTGAGCGCGTCCATCGCGGCGCGCGTGGTGCGGCCGCTGAACAGCACGTCATCCACCAGCACAACCGTTTTGCCGGTCACGTCAAAGGGAATGACGGTGGGATGGATATTCGGCGCGGCGCGGCGATCCAGGTCGTCACGGTGCATGGATACGTCCAGAATGCCGACCGGGACGGACTGGGACCAGATTTCGGAAAGAATTTTGCCCAGCCGTTTGGCCAGATGGTCGCCCCCCACGGGAATGCCGGCCAGGACGACCTCCGCGCCGTTTTCATTGCGCTCAACAATTTCGTGCGCGATGCGGGTAAGCGCACGTTGCATCGCGGCGGGATCGACTAGGACATTGGCTTCATCCATAAATCGGGATCAAAGAACCGGCGCCGTAAATAAGAAACCGCGAACCGCCCCGCCCGGCGGAGTTGATTCGCGTCACGCAATATGCCTTCATGTTTCGCCTTGGCGACCTCACGGGGCCGCCTTAAAGGAACATTCTATCTTCCAATCTTCTGTCAGTGGCTGGCGCTTTGCCGCGCCCGACGCCAGTTCGCCCGGTGCTTGATGATCCAATCCGTCAACGCCCGTTCGAATCCAATATCGTGCCCGGCTTTTTCCGACTCAATCCACTTGTGCTTAAGAATTTCCTCGCGCTCCGCCTGAAATTCGCGGTAAAGCGAGGAATTCTTCAGCAAATCGTCCGCTGGCGATGCAGCTTTCATAGCGATCGACATAGAAAATGTGACGCAAAAATTACGGTTTTTCAACCAGATTGCAACAAAAAACTTGCCGCCAGCTTACAATCGGCCGGGGCCAAACAGGTTGCGTAACATCAATTATTCCAGAGACTTGCGTAAAGACGCGGCAATTTGAATGAATACCTTGGCCGCCGGGCCATCCGGTGCCGACACCACCACCGGCACGCCCTGGTCGCCACCTTCGCGGATTTCTGTAAAAATGGGCACCTCACCGAGGAACGGTACGTTTTGTCGCCCCGCTTCGGCCTGGCCGCCGCCATGACCGAAAATCTCCACCCGGTCACCGTTCGGCGTGGTGAAATAGCTCATATTCTCCACGATACCGAGAATCGGCACGTTCACCTTGTTGAACATCGCAATCCCTTTGCGCACGACGCCGAGCGATGCCTCCTGCGGTGTGGTCACGATCACGCCGCCGTCGAGCGGCACCGTCTGGCAGAGCGACAATTGCGCATCGCCCGTGCCCGGCGGCAAATCGACGAGCAGAAAATCCAGTTCCCCCCATTCCACCGCCATAAGAAATTGCTGGATGGTCTTGGTAATCATCGGCCCGCGCCAGATCACCGGCTGTTCGTCCGTGAGCAGCAGACCAATGCTCATCACCTTTACGCCATGCCCCAAGGGCGGCACCAGTTGTTCCTGCGCACTGATGGTTGGCCGTTCGTGGACGCCCATCATCAGCGGGATGCTCGGCCCGTAAATGTCGCAATCCAGCAACCCGACCCTTGCGTCGAGATGTTGGAGCGCGCACGCGAGGTTGACGGCCACCGTGGATTTGCCCACGCCGCCTTTGCCGCTGGCGATCGCGATGACGCGCTTTACGCCCGGTACACGGTTTTGGTTCGCAAACGGATTACTTGACGCGACCTGCCCGCCGGCAGGTTGTCGTACTTCGACCTGGACGCGATTCACGCCCGGCAACGCCTCCAGGACACGTTCGGATTCTTCTTTGATTTGACGCGCCGCGTCGGGATTTTGCGAAGTGAGTTGCATCGAAACGCTCACCGTGCCGTTGACCGCGGAAATTTCCTTCACCAGCCCGAACGAGACGATGTCGCGCGAATAGCCGGGATATTTGACGGCTTTCAGCGCGTTTTGGATGTCTGCTTGCGTGAGCATGTTCCAACAAAGTGCCAGCTTCGTGGGCGAAAACAAGCGCGCTCCAGACTTGCGCGGTGGCACATGGCATGGGAGATTGAGGGTCTAATTTCTGGCATTGGACAACTGAATCATGACGCAATCGATACCAACGGCCCCCCACAAAGGCGCCGAACCGTTTTTGGAAAAATTCCGGCGCTTCGAATTGGAACTGCAACCGCCGGCCTGGCTGCTGCCGCTCCGCAAGGCCGGCCTGGTGCGATTTGCCGAACTCGGCTTTCCCACGGTTCACGACGAAGACTGGCGTTTTACCAACGTTGCGCCGCTGGCCAAATTGCCGTTTAAACCGGCGGTGGCATCGGTGGATGACACTGCCGCCAAAGCCATCCTGGAGAAACACATCTTCGCCATCCTGCCCGGTTCAAAGCTGGTTTTTGTAAACGGACATTTTAATGCCGCGCTTTCGTCCGTGGGCAGACTCCCGGATGGAGTGAAGGTCGCCAGCCTTGCGGCTGCGCTGGCCACGGATTCCGCCTTCATCGAACAGCAACTCGGCCGGTCCGCGTTGACGGACGATAATTCATTCGCCGCGTTGAACCAGGCGTTTTTTCTCGACGGCGGGTTCGTCCACGTTCCGGCGGGCAAGGTGGTTGAAGAACCGATCCAACTTATTTTCGTCTCCACGGCGAAGCACCACGGCGACACGATTCAGCCGCGCAACCTGATCATGGCCGGGGCCGGCAGCAGGGCAACGGTCATTGAAAGCTACCTGACCGCGGACCAGGCCGCGTATTTCACCAATGCGGTCACGGAGATTGTCGCCGGTGACAACGCGGCGCTGGAGCATGTGAAATTCCAGGATGAAGCGCCGGACGCGTTTCATCTGGCGACAATTGCCGCCCGGCTTGGCCGCACGAGCAATACCAGCATCCATTCCTTTGCCCTCGGCGCGAAGCTCTCACGCACCAACATCCGCACCCGGCTCGCGGGCGAAGGGCTGGAATGCATTTTGAACGGCCTTTACCTCACGCGCGGCGAGCAGCTTGCCGATCACCACATGATTGTCGAACACGCGCAGCCGCATTGCGCCAGCCACGAGTATTTCAACGGCATCCTCGACGACAAATCCAAGGGCGTTTTCCACGGGCGGATCTACGTCCATCCCGTGGCGCAGAAAACCGACGCAAAACAAACGAACAAGAACCTGCTGCTTTCCGACGACGCGACGGCCGACACCAAGCCGCAACTGGAAATTTACGCCGACGACGTGAAATGCACGCATGGCGCCACGGTCGGCCAATTGAACGACGAATCCATTTTCTACCTGCGCTCGCGCGGCCTTGGCAAGGATACCGCGCGACGGATGCTGATTCATGCCTTTGCCGGCGAAATCATCGCGCGCGTGAAACACGAGGCCGTCCGCGAGCAACTGGACAAGGTCATCTGGGACCGGCTGGAGGCCAATCCGCATTTGCAGGGGAAATAATTTTGTAGCCGCGTTTGTGAAAACGCGGATTCATTCGCCGATTCACATCGGCGGCTACGCGAAATATGTTCGACGAACTGAACGACCTTTATCAGCAGGTCATTCTTGACCACTGCAAGCAGCCGCGGAATTTCCACGAAATGCCCGCAGCGACCCGTTTTGCGCAGGGTCACAATCCGCTCTGTGGCGACCAGTTGAAGCTCTTTCTGGCGCTGGACGGCGACAAAATCACAGACATCAGTTTCGTTGGTTCCGGTTGCTGTATTTCCAAGGCGTCGGCGTCATTGCTCACGGAGTTTGCCAGGGGCAAGACGAAGGCGGACGTGGAAACGATGTTCGAGCGGGTCCATGAGATGGTCACGACCGGCAACGTCCAGGGTGACGTGGGCAAGCTGGCCGTGTTCGCGGGTGTGCACAAATTTCCCGCGCGCGTCAAATGTGCCATCCTCGCGTGGCACGCAGCCATGGCGGCGTTGAAAGGTGACGCTCAACCGGTGACGACGGAAAACGAACAGACCTGATTGATTTCAACTGCGTTTGCAGCGATGATAGCTGGAGTAACTTAAACTTAAGTGTGCTATGAATTCTGAACCGAAAACTCTGGTCCGCGACGTCGAGGCTGCCGTCGTGCCCGTCGGCACCAAGGTCACCTTGCAAAAGGGCGAGCAGGCTTACATCACCCAATCGCTCGGCGGCAGCTACACCGTCGTTGTCAACGGCAACATGTTTCGCATCGAAGCGAAGGACGCCGACGCGCTGGGCGTGCAGGTGGAAACCAAATCGGTGGCGGCGCCAGCCGGGCCCATCACGCAGGAGCAATTGGAGAAGCAGGTCTGGGACGCGCTCAAGACGTGTTACGATCCGGAGATACCCGTCAACATCGTGGACCTCGGCCTGATTTACGATTGCCACCTCGCGCCCGCCGGCGAGAACAGTTTCAAGGCCGACGTGAAAATGACGCTGACCGCGCCCGGCTGTGGCATGGGGCCGATGCTCGCGCAGGACGTGCAAAACAAATTGCTGAACCTCGAACCGATTGACGAGGCGAACGTCGAACTCGTCTGGGACCCGCCGTGGAACCAGGGCATGATGACCGAGGCTGCCAAGCTGCAATTGGGTTTGATGTGATTTCAACCACGGATGGACACGGATGAACTCGACGCGGCTTGCGCCGCAACCACTCTCCCTCGCCTCCATAAAATGGACGAGAGGGCCGGGGAGAGAGGGGGCGTTTCAATTCAATCAACAAAGCCGCCCCTCTCCTCGATCCTCTCCCCGCTCCTGCGTCGCGGGGCGAGGAAGAATGAGCGTGCCCACAAATCTTTGTCAAAAATGCGCGAATGGATGTCATTGTATTACAGATGAATTATGCCTTTTATCTGTGTCCATCTGTGTTTATCCGTGGTTAAATTTTTTGGATGAGTGATGCGAAGACAATTGACTGGGCTGCGCTGCGAAAGGATTTTCCCATCCTGGACCAGCAGGTCCACGGCAAGCCGCTGATTTACTTCGACAATGCCGCCACGAGCCAGAAACCGCGCGCGGTAATCGAGGCACTGGAACATTACTACGAACGCGACAATGCCAACGTGCATCGCGGCATCCACGAGTTGAGCAATCGCGCCACGGCCAGTTACGAAGCAGCGCGGGCGCGGGCTGCGAAGTTCATCAATGCCCGGAGCGCCGAGGAAATCGTGTTCACGCGCGGCACGACTGAGGGCATCAACCTCGTCGCCAGTTCCTGGGGCGCGAAAAACTTGAAATCCGGTGACGTGATCCTGCTCACGGAGATGGAACATCACAGCAACCTCGTGCCGTGGCAACTGCTCGCCCAGCGCACCGGCGCCAAACTCGCTTATGTACCCATCACCGGCGACGAAGGCATTCTCGACTTGTCCGGGCTCGATTTGCTGCTAACGAAGCAGGTCAAAATGTTCTCGATGGTGCACATTTCCAATTCACTGGGCACGGTGAATCCGGTGGCCGACCTTTGTGCCCGCGCGCGGAAACTCGGCATCACGACGCTCGTGGATGGCGCCCAGAGCGCCGGGCACATGCCCGTGGATGTGCAGGCCATCGGCTGCGATTTCTTTGTGTTCTCCGGCCACAAAATTTGCGGGCCGACCGGCATCGGCGTGTTGTGGGGACGGCAGGAATTGCTCGACGCCATGCCCCCGTATCAGGGCGGCGGCGAAATGATTTTGTCGGTCGAATATCAGAAGACCGAATTCAAGAAAGCACCCCACCGGTTTGAGGCCGGCACGCCGGACATCTCCGGGCCGATCGGCCTGCACGCAGCGATGGATTATCTCGACAACCTCGGACGGCAAAATATCTGGAAACATGACCAGGAACTCGCGCATTACGCCTACGAAAAGCTGGCTGCAATCAAAGACATCCGCTTGTTCGGCCCGAAACAGAACCGCGGCGGCCTCGTGAGTTTTCTGCTCAAGGACGTTCATGCGCACGATGTGGTGACGCTGGCGGACCAGGCGGGCGTGGCCTTGCGGGGCGGCCATCACTGCACGCAACCGCTGATGCACAAGCTCGGTGTGGAATCCACCGCCCGCGCGAGCTTTTATTTCTACAATACCAAGGCCGAAGTGGACCGGTTTGTGGACGTGGTGAAGGAAATCCAGAAATTCTTCGGGCAATAAATTTGCCAAGCTGCAAATTCAGAGTCGCGGATCGACAGGCTCGCTCTCCAGCGCGAGCACGCCGAAGACAGCTTCGTGCACACGGCGCAATGGTTCTTTGCGGACGAATCGTTCAAGCGCTTCGATGCCGAGAGCAAATTCGCGGAGGGCCAATGACCGTTTCGTGGAAAGTCCGCGCGCACGCAGACGTTCGAGGTTTTCTGCTGCCGTGTATTCCGGACCATAGATAATCCGAAGATATTCGCGGCCACGGCATTTCACGGCCGGTTGAACCAGTCCGCGCCGGCTTCTGGCGATAAATTCCAACGGCTTCACCACCATTCCTTCGCCGCCGCGCCCGGTCAATTCCTCCCACCACCGGATACCTTCGGCCTCACTTTCGGGATTGGTAAGATCAATGATGCGAAACGGTGTGGCAACGATAATGCCACCCTCGAGTCGTGCCAGTGTTTGCATGTGCCAGTCATGCGGTTTGTCCGTGTGGATTTTTCCTTCCGTGGCCAGCAGGTGAAACGGTGCAAGTTTGAGATCGTTCACTGAATTGACCGGCCAGCAATAACAGCGATATGCAGTAACATAGTCGTCAACCATCTTCCGCCGTTCCTTTGTGTGCACCAGCCATCCGCCCACGTCCAGGCCGCGGGTGGCGGCTTGTTCGAGCACGGCGATTTCATCTGTCAACGTCGCTCGCGCAGATGCGCCGACTGCGGCATATTGCTGCTTCAGCAATTCCTGCGCCTTGGCTGACCACGGCATCAATTCGCAGTCCAAACAGAGCCAGTTTGTTTTGAACTCGTCCCAAAATCCGGCGGTGGTGGCGGTGGAATAGACGAGCCTCAGGAATTCTGCTTCCAAAGTCGCGTTGTCGAAAAACCTCCGCCCGGTACGCGTATAGCAAATACCGATACCCTCGCCGGTCACGCCAAAACTCTTTCGCGCGGCATCTTCGTCACGGCAAACGATGACCACGGCACGTGACCCCATGTGCTTTTCCTCGCAGACAACGCGCGGCACGCCGGCATGACGAAAGTAAGCGAACGCTTCCGCCGGATGCTCCAACAATCCCTGTGCTTGGCTCGTCTCGCTCGGCGACATTGTGGGCGGCAGATAAATCAGCCACTTGGGATTGGCCGCAAAACGACTCATGACTTCGAGCGCGGCGATGCCGTTCTCCTCACGGATGGTTACGTTGCCATGCAGGCGCGTGTTGACGATGCGTTTGCCCGTCACGTCGGCAAGGTCGAGCAAGTCGTCGTGCTGCTGCTGCGCGGACAAGGCCGGCGCCTGGTCTTTCGGCGGCAGAAACGGTTTGCGCGGTTCGGCGTAGGTTTGTTTGGCTGGAACTGAAACAAGTTCCTTTTCCGGATAACGTAGTGCAGTGAGTTTCCCACCAAATACGCAGCCGGTATCAATGTTGATAGTGCGGTTCAACCACTCCGGCTCAGGCACGGGTGTGTGCCCGTACACGACGGCTGCGGCACCACGATATTCGGCGGCCCAGTTGTAGCGCACCGGCAAACCAAACTCATCCGTCTCGCCGGTCGTTTCGCCGAACAACGCGAATTCACGCACCGCGCCAGAGCCGCGACCCTGCATCGCCTCCTTCATGCCCGCGTGGGCCACGACAAGTTTGCCATCGTCGAGCAGGTAATGGCTGACGAGCTTGTGGATAAACTCGGCCGCCACCCGGCTGAATCCACGATAATCTTTCTCGTAAGCTTCGAACTGGGCCAACGACTCCGCGAGACCGTGAGTAATCTGCACATCTTTGCCCCAGATTTTCCGCATGAACTTCATGTCGTGGTTTCCTGGAACACACAGCGCGCTGCCGAAATTCACGCTATCCATCACAAGGCGGACCACCTCGGGAATTTTTGGCCCACGATCCACCAAGTCGCCAACGAAGACCATCTTCCGACCTTCTGGATGATGCCACGCGCCGGCGCTCTTTCCTGTTTCGTATCCGAGCTTCCCCAACAATTCCACGAGTTCATCAAAACACCCGTGAACATCACCGATGATGTCGAACGGCCCATGCTCCTGCTTCAAATTGTTCCACAGCGGCTGCCGCTCGATGACCGCGGCTTCGATTTCCTCCAATGATTTGAGCACGTGGATGTGGCGGAAACCCTCGCGCTCCAGCCCGCGTAGCGAGCGATGCAACTGTTGCGATTGCTGACGAATGACGTGCGGGCCAAAATTGCGGTCGGGGCGCGTCTTGTTCCGGTCGTGCGCCACGCGTTCCGGCACATCAATCACGATGGCCACCGGCAGGCAATGAAACTCGCGGGCGATTTCCACGAGCGGCTTGCGCGAATCCGGCTGCACGTTCGTGGCGTCCACCACCGTCAGCTTCCCCGCTGCGAGCCGCTTGCGGGCGATGAAGTGTAGCACTTCAAAGGCTTCTTTCGTTGCGGCCTGGCTGTTCTCGTCATCCGACACCAACCCGCGACAATAATCGGAGGACAAAATCTCCGTCGGCTTGAAATGCTTCCGCGCGAACGTGCTCTTGCCCGAGCCGGACACACCAATGAGCACGACAAAAGAAAGTTCTGGAATGGTAAGTTTCATTCAAGAATCTCTTCGTCCGGGTCGTGGAATGCGTCCCCGGCTATATCCGGTTTTCCTTCGGCGCGTCGTTTCAGCGCCTTGGCGAATTCCCTAAGCGCAATTGTTTCTCGTTTAGTCCGTTTGTCAGATTTGAGTTTGCCTAGAAGGTCGTTCAAGTGGGCGACCTCTGAAAAACGCTCCACTAAACCTAGTGTGATTGAATAACGAACTTTGTGTTCGTGCCCATAAGAATGA
>DATEGR010000029.1:0-6054 GCA_035279985.1 Verrucomicrobiia bacterium | reverse complement strand
GACCATACTCACGTGTGGTGCAGGCGTTCACAGGACTCTCGATCAGTCCACGCGTGGTAACGTTGACGCTCTCCCAGACGCAGCAGTTTATCGCTGATCTTGGCAATATTACATGGTCAGTCGATGGTGTTAATGGCGGCTCGGTTTCCTCCGGGACGATTACCGGCCAGGGTTTGTATTCGCCACCGAGCAGCGCCGGCACGCATACCGTTACTGCAACCGCTTCAAATCTGTCCGAGTCGGTTAATGCCACGGTTTATGTAACCACCTATCCCGGCACGTTTACTTTTCACAATGATAGCCTTCGGACGGGCCAGAATCTGAACGAAACGGTGTTAACGCCAGGCAACGTCAATACCACAAACTTCGGAAAGCTTTTCAGCTGTCAACTTGATGGCTATACGTTTGCTTCTCCGCTGTATGTGGCCAATGTGAACATCCCCGGGCAAGGGTTCCACAACGTTGTTTATGTTGCCACGGAGCACGACAGCGTTTTTGCTTTTGACGCAGATGGATTGAGCAGTATGCCGCTATGGCAGGTCAGCTTTATCAATCCGGGGGCAGGTGTGACGACGGTGCCGGCAGCCGATACGGGAGAGACGGGCGATATTCCCAATGAGATTGGCATTACCAGCACACCGGTCATTGACCCGACGAACGGAACGATTTATGTGGTGGCCAAGACCAAAGAAGTTTCCGGCAACACGACCACGTATGTTCAGAGGCTGCATGCGCTGGACATCACATCGGGAGCGGAGAAGTTTGGTGGCCCGATCGTCCTTCAAGCGTCAGTGGCAGGAACGGGGCCGGGGTCTTCAGGCGGCCAGGTGTCATTCGATTCACTTCTCGAGAATCAGCGTACCGCACTCCTTTTGACGAACGGAGTCGTTTACTTTGCTTTTTCAAGTCATGGCGACAACCCGCCTTATTACGGATGGCTGCTCGGATATGGCGCGTCCACCCTGCAACAGGTGATTGCCTATAACAGCTCACCCAATGTCAGCAAAGCGGGGATCTGGATGGACGGTGATGGTCCTGCCGCGGATGCCTCGGGAAATATTTATTTTATCACCGGCGACGGAGTGCTCGATGCGAATACGGGCGGCCAGGACTATGGAGATTGCTTCATGAAAATAAGCTCAGCGGGGGCAGTTCTCGATTATTTCTCGCCCAGCGTGCAGACCACTTTGGATGCCAGCAATCTGGATCTGGGCTCAGGCGGTGTATTATTGTTGCCGGACCAGCCGGGAACCTTTCCACATGAAATGATCAGCGCCGGCAAGAATGGCACTGTTTATCTGGTGAACCGGGACAACATGGGTCATTACAGCTCAGGCCACGATACGGATATCCAGTCGCTGGTGAATGTCTTTACGAACAATCTCGGCCAGGAAGGCGGGAATTTCGGCTCACCCGTCTATTTCAATGGCAACGTTTATTTCGCCCCGGTCCAAAGCACCGTGCAGGCATTCTCAATCACCAACGGTTTGTTGTCCACCAGACCGACGTCCCGGTCATCAGGAGTTTATGGCCAGCGCGGCGGCACGCTGGCGATATCGGCCGATGGAAACACAAACGGGATATTGTGGGCGCTGCAAAGCAACGGTACGACCGTGCCAGGCACGTTGCACGCCTACAACGCGACCAATCTCGTCAATGAATTGTATAATAGCGGTCAGGCCGGATCGCGTGACACTCTTGACATCTGGTGGAAGTTTACCACGCCCGTAGTGGCGAATGGCAAAGTATTCGTGACTTCGGTGGGCCAGCTTACGGCGTATGGACTGCTGCCCAATCCCGGTGTCCCTTAAAAAAAGCAACTCTGCAAGGTTATTGCACATGATTGGCTCGCTACCTAAGGACCTAAACTTCGCCCATCCGGCCGCTACCGCGTTTCACGGTAGCAAACGTGCTGCTTACGGCCGTGACCGGCGGCGTGCTTTATGTGGACGGGCGGATTCCGCGGCTCAGCGCAGCGTGAAGGGGTTTACTTTGATTGAACTGCTGGTCGTCATCGCTGTCATTGCCATCCTTGCCTCCCTTCTTTTGCCCGCGCTGGCGGCAGCCAAACAAGCGGCCCAAAAGACCGCGTGTCTTTCCAATCTGAAGCAAATCGGTTCTGCGTTCATGATGTGCCTCGGCGACAATTCCGATCGGTTTCCGGACCGGCGCGATTTGAAAGGCAGCCTGCTGGGCGGTTATCATCCATGGACCAGTTGGCCACCATCGGATCCCCGCGGCGGTTGGGCCGCGGTCGTCCTGAAAAGTGAAGGCGCGGACTACCGGATTTGGTCGTGTCCGGCAGCGGTTAATTCACCGGTTGGCAACGTGGTCCAGACCATGCAGTCCGTTTCCAGTGTTACCAATACACCCGTGACCCGCTATTGGCTGTGGCGTTTCGACCGGACAAACGATTTGAATGATCCCACCATGGTGGAGGATTTCTGGAACAAGACAGCATCCCGGGCCGTGTCAGATCTCGCTGCTGCAAACGATCCCAATGTCGGTCCGGTTGCCGGGCCAAGTGACGTGGAAATGGCGGTAGATCCTTATTTCCCCAAAACCGTGCCAAGTCCACCGATGGCGCCGATGTTGCGCGGTCGGACGATTCACGCAGGAGGGCGGAACCGCGTGTTCCTCGATGGACACGTGCAATTCATCCGCGACGCCAGAACACCACTTTAACATTTTGGCACGGAGACCTTGATAATTTAAGATTCCTTCTTGTGCCGCTTACAAATTGTCCCCCAAAATCCGCTCGTCCCTATCACTGCAAGGTGGCCACCGGACGGACAGGTAAAACAGAAATCGAGAAAATGGCTGGTAACTCGTCACGCGATAACTTTAAAAACCGGAATTTAGACCGGTGCGGGCAGGAGTTGTATCAACTGATTGTTGCGCTCTACCCGATTTGCCGAAGCATTACGGGTGATGGATTCCGCCAGAGCTTGCGGCAGTTGCAGGCGGTCGTTCCCTTGGTTCTGCATGAAGTTCCCAGTGGCTCGCAGGTTTTTGACTGGACGGTTCCCAAAGAATGGAACATTCGCGATGCGTGGATTAAAAATGCCCGTGGTGAGAAGGTGGTTGACTTCTCAATTTCCAACCTGCATGTGCTCAACTACAGTGTGCCGGTGCATCGGAAGATGCGGTTGGCGGAGTTAAAGGAACACCTTTTTACTTTGCCGGATAAACCCGATTGGATTCCCTACCGCACGTCCTATTACAAGGAGACCTGGGGTTTCTGCCTGAGCCATCATCAATGGGAGCAGCTTCGAGATGAAGAGTATGAAATATGCATTGACTCAACTCTTGAGCCGGGCCATTTGTCCTACGGTGAATTCAGAATTCAAGGAACCACCGAAGAAGAGGTGTTGATTTCGTGTCATTCGTGTCATCCGTCCCTCTGCAATGACAACCTTTCGGGAATGGTCGTGGCGGCGAAGCTGGCGCAGACGCTTGTGGATATGTCGTTGCGCTATTCCTACCGGTTCCTGTGGGTTCCGGGTACCATTGGCGCGATTACGTGGCTGGCCTTGAACGAAATGGCCCTTTCGCGGATCAAACACGGTCTTGTACTTTCATGCCTGGGCGATCCCGGTTGTTTCAATTACAAAAGAAGTCGTCAGGGAAATGCCGGGATTGACCGCGTTGTCGAACATGCCCTTCGGCACGCGGGAAATGATTTTGCCGGGTCAGATTTCTCTCCGTACGGCTATGATGAGCGCCAATACTGTTCGCCCGGAATCAACTTGCCGGTCGGCTGTCTTATGCGGACGCCGAATGGCAAGTATCCTCAATACCACACTTCGGCTGACGACCTGAGTTTCGTCAAACCCGAAGCGCTGGCCGGATCGCTGGATCAGTTGTTGGGCATTGTGCGGATTTTGGAGAAAAACCATGTGTACTTGAATTTGAATCCGAAATGCGAACCTCAACTGGGGCGCCGGGGTCTTTATCGGCTGATGGGCGGTGCCAGTGGCAGCGTATTGGAGGAAGCCATCCTGTGGGTGCTGAATCAATCGGATGGCGACCATTCGTTGCTGGATATAGCGGAACGCTCGAAGCTGGGTTTCGACACCATCACCGAGGCTGCCGAGGCCTTGCTGAAGAGCGGGCTTTTGCGGGAAGTAGGATGACCATGCGCTTGCAGGGAAAAACAGCCGTTGTTACCGGAGCCACCAGCGGGGTGGGGCGAAGCATCGCGTTCGCCCTGGCTCGTGAAGGTGTCCGGGTGGCGTTGCTGGGACGAAAGGCGGGGACTTTACGGGTTGTCGCCAGGCAATGCACGGTCCCAGAGGCCAGGGCCATCCCGTACACAGTTGATTTGCTCAAGGACAAAGAAGTACGCGCTGTAAAGCGGAGAATCATCCGGGATTTTGGCGGCGTGGATATTCTGGTTCACAGTGCCGGTGTGATTATCCGGTCGGAGATGGCTGCGGCCTCGTTGGCGGATTTCGACTGGCAGTACCGCTGTAATGTCCGCGCGCCCTTTGCCCTGACACAACTTTTTCTCCCAAGCCTGAGCAAGCGGCAAGGCCAGATTGTGTTTATCAATTCCACCGTGGGCCTGGCCGCGGCGGCGGGTGTCTCCCAATACTCGGCCACCAAGCACGCCCTCAAAGCCCTGGCGGACAGTTTTCGTGAAGAATTGAACGGGTTGGGTATCCGAGTCCTGAGCGTGTATCTGGGCCGCACGGCAACCCCGATGCAGGCGAAGTTGTTTGCCGAAGAAGGTCTGGCCTACCACCCTGCGCGACTTCTCCAACCGTCCCAAGTGGCTGAAACCGTCGTGGGAGCCCTGGCTTTGGGCAAAGAAGCTGAGGTCATGGACATCCGAATACGGCCGATGCTGAAACCGCAGGTGCCGGTGCGAAAGTCAGGAATCAAATGATTTTTTTCTACACCAAAGCGATTCAGTCCGGTACTTTATCAATTGGATTTCTCGATTGTGAAAACAACCCGATTTAAGCCGCAGATTTTATAAATATATGGATACAGAAATCAGGAGCGCTCCGTTACCGGAAACAAAGACTTTAAACGGCGACCACCAGCAACTCTGCCGCTTCTGCCGCACACCACTTCGGCAGACCCTGGTCGACTTGGGGATGTCGCCGCTATGTGAGAGTTATGTGACCGCCAGCGGGCTTGACAAAATGGAGTCGTTTTATCCTCTTCACGTCCGGGTGTGCGACGAGTGCTTTCTGGTGCAGGTTGGTGATTATGTCAGTTCGGATCACATTTTTACGGAATACGCCTATTTTTCCTCATTTTCGGACACGTGGCTGAAACACGCCGCAGACTACGTCGACATGATCGTCAACCGGTTTAACCTTGGCAAAGCCAGCCTCGCGGTTGAGTTGGCCAGTAACGATGGTTACCTGTTGCAGAATTTCGTTAAGAAAGGGATCCCCGCCTTGGGAGTGGAACCTGCTGTCAATGTGGCGAAGGTGGCGGTTGAAAAAGGCGTGCCGACGCTCGTGAAATTTTTCGGGTGCGAAACCGCCAGGACGATGGTGGCGGCCGGGCAGATGGCCGACCTGATCGTCGGCAACAACGTACTGGCGCAGGTGCCTGATTTGAACGATTTCGTCGGCGGCATCCGCATCCTCTTGAAACCGCAGGGCGTGGTGACTTTGGAATTTCCGCACCTCATGAGAATGATGGCGGAGAATCAATACGACACAATTTACCACGAGCACTTTTCGTATTTCTCGTTTATCACGGCGGAGAAAATATTTGCCGCGCATGATCTGGTTTTGTTCGACGTGGAAGAGTTACCGACGCACGGAGGCTCAATCCGCATCTATGCGCGCCACCAGGAAGACACGTCCAAACCGGCAGGCAGGCGGGTCCTTGAAATGCGCGGTCGGGAATTGGAAGCCGGCTTTGACCGCATGGAAACCTATTCAACGTTTGGTGAAAAAGTAAAAGAGTCGAAACGCACGTTGTTGGAATTCTTTATCCAGGCCAAACGGTCTGGAAAACGCGTCGCCGGCTACGGTGCGCCCGGCAAAGGCAATACCCTCCTGAACTATTGTGGCATCAGAACGGACT
>DATEGR010000028.1:0-3472 GCA_035279985.1 Verrucomicrobiia bacterium | reverse complement strand
CGCAGGCCTTTTCCTTGCGCCCGACATAAACCTTGGACGCGGGGTCTTCGCCGACGCGCACAAACGCAAGGCCGGGTACGATCCCGCGTCCTTTCAACGCGGCAATGCGCCCGGCCAGTTCGTGCTGGATTTGCGCGGCAATGGCGCGCCCGTCAATGAGCGTTCCCACGCTGTCTGGGGCTTCGGAGGTCAACGTGTTTGACGGCATTGGTGGCGATCACCCGGATGCTCTGGATGGCGATGATCGGACTGCTGGGCCAGCGCTGGTCAATGCCTTCCACGCCGGTGGCAATGATCCGCATGTTGACGTAACGGCCCAGGTCGAGGTCCGGCGCCGTCGTGTAAAGATAATCAATCGTCTGATAGGTGTCGGCATCGTACAGCATGTATTTGGTCGGCGCGACCGGGCTCATGACCGGTCCCACCACCCCTTCGTGCGACACGATGCGGTCCACCGGCGGCGGCGGCGCCTGCTGCGGCGGGGGCGTTTGGGCCACTGGCGGCTGCTCGGGCACGGTCGTAGGCGTCGCTGCCGGAGGCGGGGCGGTCTGGGTCAAATACATCGCGGCGACAAAAGCGTAGGCATTGGCCGGCGGCTCGATTTCCATCCACTGCCCCTTGGTGCGGATGACATTCACCGTCGTGCCGCGTTCAATGGTGCCGAGGATGCTGTAGTTTTCACCCGGCCCGCCGCGCAGGTTTACTTTTTTTGCACGAACCGTGTGGTTGGCCTTGTCAATGAATTTGGCAAAAACCCAGACGTGGGCGCTCGAGGGATAAGCGATTTGCGCCCATTGCGCGGGTTCATTGGCCTTGTGTTTTTCCAGATTGATCTGGGACAAAACCGTCACCGCATCACCTTGCTTGAGATGGGCCACGACCTCGCCCTTGAGGCCGGCCTGGCCGCGCGCGGTAAGGCTCTTGGCGGCGACTTGCGCCGGGCCGGGAACGAGTGTGACCGTCGGTTCGGAAAGCGGGACCACCCGGGCAGGGGCGGCAGGGCGTTTGTGTTTGACGGCCTTGGGTTTTGCCTCCGGTGCCGCGGTCCCGGTGGCCGGCGCCATTGCGGGCGCAGCTTGGGCAGGCGGCGGCGCAGTTGGCGCGGAGGATACCGCGTTGGTGTTGTCCTGCGCGACTGCGCTTGTTGCAAGCAGCACGCCTACCATCAACCAGCAATTCGTTTTCATATTTCTGCAAGTAAAGTTTTAATCTCGGTTTCTGTCAATGTCCGCCATCGGCCGGGCTTCAATTCGCCCAATTTGATCTTGCCGATTTGAATCCGTTGCAGCCGTTTGACCGCCAATCCCTGTGATTCAAACAGTCGCCGCACTTCGCGGTTTTTGCCTTCGGCCAGTTCAAGCTCCACCACACTGCGCATACGGCCGGCCGAAATGAGTCTTGCCGCCTGCGCCTGGAGTTTTTCGCCTGCGTGCCATACGCCCCGCAAGAATCGTTCCAAAATTGCCCGATTGGCGCAACCCTCAACTGTTGCAACGTATTTTTTGCCAACGCCATAGCGCGGGTGAGTCAGGCACAGGGCGAATTGTCCATCATTGGTCAAAAAAAGCAATCCTTCCGTATTAAAATCCAGACGGCCTACGGAGTGAAGATTTTGCCATTCCTTGGGCAATAAATCATAAATCGTCGGCCGGCCCAGCTCGTCCCGGCGCGAACAGACAAAGCCGGCCGGCTTGTGCAGGGCGACGTACATTTTTCGTCTGGCCCGGACGGGCTTGCCCTCCAGCGTTACGTTATCCCGGTCGGGGTCCACCCTGGTGCCAAGCACCCGGACCGGCTGGCCGTTGACCTGGACGCGGCCGGCCAGAATGATTTGCTCGGCGGCGCGGCGGGAAGCCACACCCGCGTCGGCCAGAAATTTTTGCAAACGAACCACGAATTTGCGATTGCCGATTGGCGCTTTACGATTGAAAGCGGCTTCGTTTGACCCGCCCAATCGTAAGTCGCGAATCGCAAATCGTAAATGGATTTACACGCCCGGTTTGGTTTTGCGGAGACCGGTGATGCGGTCGCCGTCCTTCCACTGGCCGCGCTTCTTGAGCAGCTCGACCCGCTCGAAACGTTTGAGGACATTGCGCTTGCCGCCCAACACGGACGCCGCGCGCAGACTGCGATGCTGTGACATAAACTTTCTTCGGTTAAATTGTCGGTAAAAATCGAGCCGTGAGGTTAGCAGATTAATTCCCTCCCGCAATGATGAAATTTTGCCGCTTTGGCTTTGGAGCGTGTTGTCCAAATCGGACAGGAGCGCGGCCAGCCATGGCCGCGGGTTGTGGACACCCTTGCGGAACTCCAAAACATGGGCAAACGGGAACGCGCGGACTCAGCGGTCCGCGCTCCGAGCCTTTGGACAACACGCCGTTTGGCAAACGCTGCGCATTGACACGAAGCTTTCAGGTGGAAACGAACAAGCCTCAAACCTCCGGCAATCGCTGCAATTCCATGAGCAACCGCTCCGGATGGACCGGCTTGTACAACACCGGCGACTTCACCTGGCTGAGAAACGAATGGTATTTGGGATCATCGGCCGCGCCCGTGAGAAAGATAAAACGGCGGCAAAGATACGGCTTCACCCGCTCGATCGTACTGTAAAACAAGTCGCCCTCCAGTTCCGGCATCCGGAGATCGCAAATAATGGCGTCCACGTCCCGGCTGAGGAGCTGTGCCAGTGCCACCTTACCGTTGGCCGCGGCGCTGACTTCGTAATTGAACGTCTCTAGCAGATGCTGGTAGATCGACGCCAGTTCGAGGTCGTCGTCCACAATAAGCACGCACTTGCGGTGCGACACGGGTTGCCTTTCCACGACGGTTGACATCGGTACTTTTGGTTGCGTTTCCCGGGGCGCCCCGATCTTCTAACCCCTGCGTCACCGCGGGCGACCGCCGGCACGTTCTGCGCATAGCCGGAAATGTCACGGCGAATATGGCACAACTCGTGAACACGGACAAGTGTCCGTCGGTGCGGCTGCCGGAATCGTCCGGCACCGCGAGGCGGCCAACGAACCGGCTCGCGACAATGCCCGCCCCGCCAATGCCACCAACTGATCTGCTGAATTTGAAAGGATTCGATTTGAGAGTCATCCCACCGCTTCTTAAACTGGCCGCGTGAAAGCCGCCATCCTTCACGGCCGGGAAAACATCCAAATCGAGGACATTGCGCCGCCACCGCTGAAACCCGGCGAGGTTCGTGTCCGGATCGAGGCCGCGTTGACCTGCGGAACCGATTTAAAAGTTTTCAAGCGCGGCTATCATGCCAAAATGATTGTACCACCCGCCGTCTTCGGGCATGAACTGGCCGGAACGATTTCGGAAGTTGCGCCCCCTCACCCCCGCTCCGCGGCGGAGAGGGGGAAGAATCAGGAAGCGCCCGATGATTTGCCTTCTCCCTGCCCTAGCGGGAAGAAGGTGGCCGAAGGCCGGATGAGGGGATTTGATTGGAAAATCGGCGACCGCG
>DATEGR010000027.1:0-6191 GCA_035279985.1 Verrucomicrobiia bacterium | reverse complement strand
AACGTTTGGTTGGCCCAACGCAACCGCCAACCCCAACGTTATGTGTGGCGTGCAGACGGGGCAGCCATTTTGGAAAAAATCAACCGCGCCCGCATTAAACTCGAAGAAATAAAGGCAGACACTTCGAGGACACTACACTAGGCGTCTTCAGGTTCAACCACCAAGTGAAGTCGGGTCACTCACGTCACCCTTGTTGAAATCCACGTACGCCTCGGTCAAATCTGCGGCGTAAATCACGGCGTTGGCCTTGCCGAGGTTCAGGTGAATATGCAAATCAAATTCTTTCGGCGTGACAGCAGCGCAAAGTTGTTTGAACGTTGCCTGGGTCGGCTGGCCGCGCTTGAGACTCCATAAAATCTTCTGGCTGCCCGGAGGGCCATAACCGATGTCCACTTTCTCCTCGACAACCCTGGCCGGTGAATAGCCCAGCGCGTCCATGATGCGGCCCCAATTCGGGTCGCCGCCGTGCCAGCTCGTCTTCACCAACGGACTGTTGGCCACCGCCCGCGCCGCGGCATCAGCATCGGCAAAGGATTTTGCGCCGTTCACGCGCACGGTCACGATGCGATGAACGCCTTCACCATCGCGCACGATCATTTTGGCCAGCTGCAGGCAAACGTGATTTAATGCCGCCTGAAAAACTCCGAACTCTGAACTCCGAATTCCGAATCTCCGGTTTCCCGCCAATCCATTGGCCAGCACCAGCACCGTATCGTTCGTGCTCATGTCGCCGTCCACCGTAATGCGATTGAAACTTTTCGCCACGGCTTCCTGCAGGGCCGTCTGCAAAACTTCCGCCTCAATTGCCGCGTCGGTCGAAATAAAACAGAGCATCGTGGCGTGAAGCGGCGACGCGGACGGTCGTTTGCCGGTAGTGCTCATGCCGGGTTGAATCATGCCCGCACCCTTGCAAATGCCGCCCATGCGGACCGTCTGGCTGCCGAGCTTGAATTCGACAGCGATTTGTTTGGGCCGCGTGTCGCTGGTCATGATGGCTTCAACAAAATGCGCGGCATTTTCCGATGAATTGTCGAGCCGCGTCACTGCTTCGTTAATGCCATTGCGAACATTGGCCATGGGCAGCTTAGCTCCGATGCGCCCGGTGGAACCCACCAAAACGTGTTCCACCGGCATGCGCAGGTGTTTTGCCACCAGGGCCGTCATATCGCAGGCGTCCTGTAAACCCTGCCTGCCGGTACAGGCGTTGGCGTTGCCGGAATTCACCACGACCGCCTGCGCGATGCCTTTCTGCGCGCGTTCGATGCAGACTTTCACCGGCGCAGCGCAGACTTGATTCGTCGTGAACATGCCGGCGACGGTTGCGGGCACTTCGGACACCATCAGCGCGAGGTCGCGCTTGTGTCCTTTATTCGAACCCTTGCCGGTGCCAAGCCGTTTGATATCGCAAAACACGCCGCTGGCCAGAAAACCTTTTGGCGCAACGATGGAACCCGGAATTTCTTTGAATTTTATTTTCATGTATTCACCTGCCGCCCGTTTTCTTTTAATTCGATTTCGCCGCGCAGGTAAAGCACGGCTTTGCCGCCGATCAAAATCCGCTCGCCAGCCTGCCGGCAGAACAGCTCGCCGCCGCGCCGGGACACCTGCCGGGCGAACAACGCTGTCTTGCCCAGCCGCTGCGACCAGTAGGGAACCAGCGTGCAATGCGACGAGCCGGTCACCGGATCCTCCGGCACTCCGGCCTTGGGCACGAAAAAACGCGAAACAAAGTCGCAGTCGCCGCCGGGAGCAGTGGCGATTACGCCAAACGCGTCCAGGGTTTTCAACAAGGAAAAATCGGGCTGCAGCGAGCGCACCTCCGTTTCCGAGGCAAAGACGGCCAGAAAGTCACGCGCGCGCAGCAGCTCCAGCGGCTGCCGGCCCAGGCCGCGGACCAGCGCCTCCGGCGGCGGGCAGGACGCCGCCGGCCGGCCCGGGAAATCGAGCGTCAGGATTTCACCCTCCCGGGTGACCGTCAAGATTCCGCTGGTGCGCGAATGGAACCGGACGAGATTACCGCGGAATCCCAATTCGGAGAACAGGACGAAGGCCGAAGCCAGGGTGGCATGTCCGCAGAGGTCAATTTCCATTTCCGGCGTAAACCAACGCAATTCGTAGTCGGAACCGGCGCCCACGAAAAATGCCGTTTCGGCGAGATTGTTTTCCGCGGCGATGTTCTGGAGCGTGGCATCCCTCAACCAACACGGCAAAGCACAGACGCCGGCCGGATTCCCGCCGAAAGGCCGGTCGGTGAATGCGGCGACTTCAAAATAGGGAATTTTCATAGCGGTGTTGTGGCGGGCGGCGCGCCTTCAGCCTTTGATTGCCTCAATTTCCAGTCGCACCATGCGGACGTGAACGTTTCCTTCCGCATCCGGCGGATGTCTGGCCACGTAACGGTTCGCGACGCCGACAATGAATTCCTCGCGTAAATTTTCCGGCACCCGCTGGACATAAGGCAGCCAGGTCGTGCGCAACCACGCGGTGAAACTGCTGCGCCCGGCATAAGTCGCATCCTTCGGCATAAGCCGGACGCTCAAGGCCTTGAAGCCGGAACGGGGCAGCCATTTTTCGTAATCCGCCGGGCTGTAAAAAAAGTAGGGTTTAGGCATCCGGCGGAAGAACTGGCGCCAGCGTTTCACTCGTAATTCCGGTCGCAACGCGAGGAAAACGTCATGCGCATTGCCTTTGCCGCCGCACGAAATAATGAGCCGTCCGCCAGGCTTCAGCACGGAGGCGACACCGTGCAAAATTGCCTCGTGATCGTCCACCCAATGCAAGGCGGCGTTTGAAAAAACGATGTCGAACCGGCGCGCGGATTTTATTTTGCGCGCGTCCATGACGTGAAACTCGAGATTCGGATGTTGCCTTGGGGGAAAAGCTTTTTGCGCAAAAGCAATCATCTCCGCTGAGGCGTCCACGCCGGCGACGGCGCCGCGCGGCGCGGCCTGCGCGATTTCCGCCGTTACCTCGCCATAGCCGCAGCCGACATCAAGAACATGCTCGTCGCCGCGCAATTTAAGCCTGGCGATCAATTCCCGCGCCCAGGTCTGTTGCACGGCGGAATTTGCGGCGTAAGCAGCCGCATTCCATCGAGCGGGGGGTAAAATGGGTTTCAACATCTTACGAACTCAAACCAATCCCGCCGTTTCGGGCCAGCCGCTCAAAATATTCAGACTTTGCACCGCCTGCCCGCTGGCACCCTTGACCAGATTGTCCTCGGCGCTCATGACGATGAGCCGGCCCGTGCGCGGATCGAGCCGCCACGCGATTTCGATGACGTTCGTGCCGGTAACGTTTTTGGTGTCGGGCAGCGCCTTGCCTTCGAGCAGGCGGACAAAGGGTTCATTGCCGTAAGCCCTGGCATAACACGCCGAAATCTTTTCATTCAGCGTCTTCATTTCCGCTTCGGTTGCAAAATGCTTTTCCGGCGCGAGGTAAAGTGTCGTCAAAATGCCGCGTGTCACCGGAATCAGATGCGGTGTGAACTGGATAGTGACCGGTGTTCTGGCGGCCAGCGACAGCTGTTCCTCGATTTCCGACAAATGCCGGTGCTTTGGCAGACCGTAGGGCCGCACGCTTTCATTGCATTCACAGAACAAATAATCAGCCTCCGCCTTCCGACCGGCCCCGCTGACACCGCTCAACGAATCGGCAATGATGCCGGTTGGTTTGACCAGACCGGCTTTCAATAACGGTATCACCGGCAGCAAAATACTGGTCGGGTAGCAGCCGGGCGCTGCGATGAGCAGCGATTTCCTGATTTCGTCCCGGTAAATTTCCGGCAGACCGTAGGCGGATTTCTTCAACAACTCCGGCGCGGGATGGTCGTGGGCGTAAAATTCCCTGTAATGCTCCGCGTGCTTGAGCCGGAAATCGGCGCTCAAATCAACGATGACGCAACCGGCCTCGAGCAGGGGCACGGCGTATTCGGCGGCGACACCGTGCGGCAACGCCAGAAACACCACGTCGGCCTGCTTCGCCAGCAATTCCGCCTTCGGCTCGGTGAACCGGAGCGTCTTTGATTTCGGGTGGCTGGCGAACTTCGGAAAAACCTGCGCCAGCGTCTGCCCGGCGTTCTGGCGCGAGGTCACGGCCACCAGTTCCACGTGGGGATGGTTCAACAACAACCGGACAAGTTCCTCGCCGGAGTAACCGGACGCACCAATAATGGCGACTTTTTTCGTTTTCATTTTAAATTCAGCGGCCATTTCAACAGCCACATTTGTAACTGCTTTCCGAACGGATTTCCATAAAACGTTCGGGATACGCCAGCGGCTTGAAACCGAACCGGGCATAAAGCCCGGCCGCATCCTTGGTCCCGAGCATGAATCGCCGCAGGTTTTGCAATCGCGGATGCGCGAGCACTGCGGCCACAAGCTTTTTACCGACACCTTGCCCGCGTTTAGCTTCGACGACGAAGACGTCCGCCAGCCAGGCAAACGTCGCAAAATCGGTCACGACCCGTGCAAAACCAACCTGTTGTCCCGCTTGATAAACACCAAAACACAGCGAATGGTCGAGGGAGCGGTTCACCGCTTCCGGCGGCACGCCCCTGGCCCAATAACTGCGCTCGCTGAGAAAACGATGGACCAGTTCCCGGTTCAACCGCGCTGGATCGTCGGAAATCAGCAACGTATCTTCATGTATTTCGTATGCTTTCATGGCAATAAAAAAGCCCCGCCGGTTTTGCCAGCGGGGCTTGGAAATTTCCAGCGCGATTAACGTTTCGAATATTGGAACCGTTTGCGCGCGCCCGGCTGGCCGTACTTCTTGCGCTCTTTCATGCGGGAATCGCGCGTCAGCAGGCCCTCGGCCTTGAGTTGCGGACGCAGATTCGCGTCGAATTGAAGCAGGGCGCGGGCAATGCCGTGTCGCACCGCATCGGCCTGGCCGTTCGGCCCGCCACCGGCGACGTTTACACGCACGTCAACTTTTTCGGCCGTGCCGGTAACCGCCAAAGGCTGGGCTGCCTGCGCCCGCTGGGTTTCGAGCACAAAATAATTGTCAAACGCGCGTCCATTGACCGTGATCTTGCCGTTGCCGGATGCGAGCCGGACCCGGGCGACGGCGGTCTTGCGCCGGCCGGTCCCCAGAAATTCGTTGGTTTTCGTTTCAGCCATAAATCCAATCAGGCCGCCGCCTTGAGCGGTTCGGGTTGTTGCGCGGCATGCGGATGCTTCGATCCTTTGAACACCTTCAACTTGGTCAACAACCGGCTGCCGAGCCGGTTCTTCGGAATCATGCCTTTCACCGCGTGCGTGATGAGTTTCTCCGGATGCCGCGCGCGGATTTGCTCAACGGTGGCGTATTTCTCGCCGCCTTTCCAGCCGGAATAAGTCATGTATTCCTTGGCGGTTTCCTTTTTGCCGGTGACCCGGACTTTCTCGGCGTTGATGACGACGACAAAATCGCCGGCATCCAGATGCGGCGTAAAAACCGGCTTGTTTTTGCCGCGCAAAATGTCGGCTACCTGCGCAGCCAGCCGTCCGAGCACGGCGCCGTCGGCGTCAATCACGTGCCATTTCCGCTGGTCCAGATTCACTTTGGGCAAATATGTTTTCATTGCAAAACCGAGCAAAGGGACAAAGAATTTATCAAACGTTTGGACGAAGTCAACAGGACATTTCAGCCGCCCAGATAGGCGCTCCTGACCTGCGGATTCTGCCGCAAGGCGGCGGCGGCGCCCTGCAGGGTGATTTTGCCGGTTTCGAGGACGTAACCGGCATGGGAAATTTCCAGGGCCAGATTCGCGTTTTGTTCCACCAGCAAAATGGTAATGCCCTGTTGCCGGTTGATTTCGAGGATTTTCTCAAAAATCGTTTTGACCAGCAGCGGCGCAAGGCCAAGCGATGGTTCATCCAGCATGAGAAATTTCGGTTGGCTCATCAACGCGCGGCCAATCGCCAGCATCTGCTGTTCGCCGCCGCTCAACGTGCCGGCGATCTGCTGTCCGCGTTCCTCCAGCCGTGGAAACGTCGTAAAAACAAAATCGAGTTCACGCCGGACCGCCTGCCGGTCCTTTTGCAGATACGCGCCCATCTGCAGATTTTCCATTACCGTCAGGTTCGCGAAAATCATCCGGCCCTCCGGCACGTGCGAGAGGCCAAGCTTGACGATCTGGTGCGGCGGCAGGCCGGCGATGTTTTTTCCGTGGTAAAAAATTTCACCGGACTTCGGCTTGAGCAGGC
>DATEGR010000026.1:0-11795 GCA_035279985.1 Verrucomicrobiia bacterium | reverse complement strand
CACATTGTTACCCGGATAACCGAAATAACTGTTGGTCGCCGCAGTCGTGAGGGCGGTCTCAAGGGGATTGTCGATCCACTGCCCGTTGTTGAAATCAAAATCCCCGGCTTCGATCATAAAGTTGTTCTGACTGAACGTGTCGAAGGTTCCCGCAACGCCATTGGACAAGCCATTGTTGTCCACGGCACTGATGTCGAAGGTCACGGCCGGCTGGTTGGCAACGGCGTTTAAAGGAACACTGACGGTCCAATTCGAGCTATTGCCCGTGAAGGTTGCCGCAACCGAGACCCCATTAATGTAGCAATGGATATTGTTTGAGGCAACGGAGCTGATCAAAGAACTGACCGTGAAGGTCAGGGGGGCGTTGGTGCTGACAAACACATTTTGCCCCGGAGTCAGAATCGCCGGATTGAAATTCTTGATGACTGGAGGCAATCCCAGAGCGGGAATTGGAACAAATACGAAATAACTCAGATTGCAACCCAATCCGCTGATCAATTGCAGCGACTGCTGGCCCGCCGGCAACTGCACAACGGTCGGATTCAGACCGCTGGCGTCCGAGCCTAGCGGAACCCAGAAGTACGTGCCCCAATCATCATTCCAACCCGGAACTGCGGCATTTATAACAAAGTAGCCGAGATTGGTGGTCGCAAAGTTCGTCGAGCCAGCCCCGCTGGTCACCAGTTGCAGTGTTTCGGAACCTCCATTCGGGCCATTGCCATAAGACATGCGCGCATAGACCTGGTAATAGCCGCCGGTGGGATAAGGATTCCGGGTGTACATGTACCAATTGCCTGCATTGTTGTAGGCGATGGTGACGTTGTAGATAGAGGCATTGCTTTGCGCGATGTATATCGGCAAACTCGGGTCGCTAGGCACCTGCCAGGCCGTGTTGGTATTACGGTTGGGATAATTTGGAATCAGGTTTTGGCCGCCTCCGGCAACACCACCGCCATAGAGGTGAAAGTCAATGCCATCCACGCCAAGCTGACCAAAATAAGTGTTCGGCCCCACGGCGTTGGTCGGGATCGGGTTTTGGATGAATGAGCCGCCATTGAAGTTGTAGTCTTCCGCCGGGACGACAAAATCGTTCGCATCGAACGTGTCAAACCGGGTGCTGGTGGAGGATTGCAGGCCGGCGCTATTGTTGACCGTTATGTTAATCGCATAAAGAGTGTTGGAAGCCAGACCCGGCAACGTCACGTTCCAGTTGGTGTTGTTTCCAGAAAACTGGAGGTGACTCGACACATCAACGCCATTTGCCACCACCTGTATGGCATTGGCCGCGACAGTGGTTCCGACACTCGCCGAAACGTTAAATGTGAAATTGGTGCTGGCAATATTAAACAATTTCCCGCCGTTCGGCGTTAAGTTGTTGATGGTGGCAGGCTGAAATCCGCTGAGCTGATTCAAAGTGCAATTATCCCAGTGAGGCGCCCCCGAAGAGTAGCTGGTCTGACATAGATTCAACATGAATTGCACAGCGACCGTTCCCGGCGGGGCCGTCATGACTCCGCTGGGTATTGAATTCGTGGGCCCCGGCGATAATGTAGCTCCTGTAGTATTGGCTGGATCAGGATCTCCATTTACCACGATTGTGTTCGGGTTATATTGATTGGTGACCGGCACGTCGAACCAAGTGAGATAGGCGTTGGTGGTCGTTGCGGTTATGTTGGTGGTGGTAGCGCCGATGGCCGACAAATGGTGAACCAAGGCGGGATTAATTATGCCCGACTTGTAATCCGCCAGGATGGTGTTGGATGAACTCAGGAATTGCACCTCGACCCATCCGTCTTCGTAGTAACCACCATTTGAAATATTAGTAGAGTAGAGGTTCATATTGTCTCCGTACAATCCACAGGAACCATTGTCACCTCCATCAGTGGAGCCAAAAACGAACTGGGTAAACCAGGCATCCGCGGAATAGGTGTAACCGGGTGCCGCAGATACCTTCTGATAGACATAAGAAATATAAGGATTAAGCGGCGCACCGCCGTTTCCATACAAGCCCTGCTGCCAACATGAGTCTGGCGAGCTGATAGACACGTCGCTGTGAGCAGCGTAGCTCCAACCTTCGGTGGTGTGGGCCGACCAGTTATTCAAGCCCGCCGGCGGGCCATCAAATCCGGGATTGCTCAGGATATTCACCGCTTCGCTATTTAAAGCAAAACACACCGCAACCACGGCGCAAACGGCCGTAATGAATCTCGTAATGAGTTTTCTGAACTGAGTTTTCATGGGGATTTCTCGAGTTTGTCGGGACTTTTCAGAGGTTTTCATGTCATCACGCTTTTTATGGTTATTGTTGGCAAATCGTCGCAGCTTTTGATCTACTCAAAGGTACAAGACGCTGGGTTAATGTGATTATTCTTCCATTCTTGTATTACCAATTGCAAAACTTGTCAACATTTATTTTACAAAATAACCCAATTTCATCTCAAATATTATGAAAATTAGGATATTCAACTGCAATCGCCTGACTGACAGGTGGTGTGGCGACAATTCGGGTAAGACCTGCAGCCCTGATTTCTATCTTCAAGTTCAGTCCCCCCGCACAGCTTCAGGATTGTTCCCCTCATTTATTTACCCGAATGGCCAGGAGGTACGTGATTCTGATTTGAATTATCACTTGGCTTGGCAGCGGAACGGATGGCTTCAATCTCCTGGCGGGCCGGGTTATTGGCAGGGTCCAATTCCAGGACTTTGTGAAACTCAGCCATGGCGGGTTCAAATTGTCTTCCGGCAGCCAGGCTTATCCCCAGATATAAATGAGCGGGGGCAAAATCCGGCCGGTAATGAATCGCCACTCCTAATTCTCTCTGTGCTTCAGTGTTTTTCCCATTGGCTGCCAATTGAATTCCCAGCAGGTAATGGGCCTGCCAGAATTCCGGCTTCGTTTTGACAACCGCTTCCAGGTCCGCAATGGCTTCATCCCACTGATACATTCCGGCGGCAAGGTTGGCGCGCTTAAAATAATCCGCCGGACCATCCGGTTCCAGGTCCGCCGCCTTTTGGTAGTTCGCCATCGCTGCGGCCATGTTACCCTGATCTTGTTCCAGGAAACCGAGCGCCAGATATGTTTCCACATATTTGGGATCTGACCGGATTGCGCGGTCAAACCAGCGAACCGCTTCAGCGGACTTCCGTTGGTTCGCGAGAACTTCGCCCATGGCGGCTTCCGCCTGGGCGTAATCGCTTTGGATCGCGACGGCGTGCAGAAAATAATTGGTGGCCTCGCTGGTTTTGCCATCACGTACCAGCAGCGTGCCGGTATAGTAAAATCCCCCCGGCAACTGTGGGACAATTTCGCAGCAACGCTTGGCCTGCACGATCGCCTGGGCCCAATTGCCTCCCGCTTCGAGAAATCTTTCAAAATTTCCATGCAAAAAGTAGTCATCGGGAGCCAGGGCCAGCGCCTGCTCATACATTTGCCGGGCCTGTTCCGGGGTTTGGGTGTCCAGCCGGGCCTTGGCCTGGTTCAATTTCGCCTCGCATGCTCTGAGAAAGGCGGTATGACAAAACTGCGCCGTAAACGGCGGCGCCGTTATCCGTTCAAATATCGGTTGCCAGACCCGCTGGCGGTCCCAAACCGTCACCGCCAGGCGCCGCTCGCACAATTCTTCGGACGCCCAATTCCCCTGGTCGCGGGCCGTGATGGCGCCGGGAAGCAATCCCTTGATTTTTTCGGCAAAGTCAAGCGCCAGCAGGTAATTGGCGGTGAAATTCAAATGCACGTGCTCGTAAAAGAAATTCAGTCCGGGAATTCCGTCCGAAGATTTTTTGGCCAGCGTGTCAGTCGCGTCCACCAAATAGACGCCATTATTGGAGTGCCGCGCCGCCGCGTTCCGGATGGCCGAATTAATGCGCGTATCCGCTCGAAAATCGAGCGCATCATCGTCTCGCGCCCACTCAAAATCGCGCCGGGCCTGGGCAAAATTGCTGATGGCCAAATTACAATCGCCTGTCCGAAACTGCAATTCGGCGAACTGCGGATCAATTTCAACGGCCTTCTTATAGCAAGCCAAAGCCGGTTTATAAGCGCGTGCCGTTTCGTTTGTAACACCTTCGTCGAAGGCTTCCGTCCATGCGGACAATGCATTGGTGTCAAGCCCCCGGGCATGAACGGAAGCGAACGGCGGACAATCCTCCAGATTCACTGCCACCGTGCTCAAGACCACCGGCACGCCTGCCCGTTGCGCCGTCCGCAAAATGTCTTCTAAATTGGCTCTGAAATTTGCGTAAGCCCGCAGCCGGACCGGATCGTCATATCCGATGCGACCATTCATGAACATCTGCATACCGCCCCAGGTTTTCGGGGTTGATGAATTACTTCCTAAACGCCGGATGACATCGTCCAACAATTGCCCGAGCCGTGTGGCCTTGATGGCGAGAATGGTCCGGATAATTCCCAGGGGCGGTGACTTCAGTCCATAGGCCGTTTCGGCTCCAAACGGGCCGACCATTTCGTTGTTGCCCATGTAAATGACCCACAAATCGCCCTGACGGCGGGCGCAATCTTGCGCAATCGGCAGAATGACATTTGAATCAATCGCGGTGACGGCCACACAAATGACTTCGAAGCGAATTCCGGGATATCGCTCTTGCAGCAGAACTTGCAGGTATCGACCCATGCCATAAGATGGATCCGGGTCTCCCATGGCGGCAGATTCACCTAACACGAAAATCCGATATGAATTCGTGGTTTTCTCGGCCGGGAACCTGAATGGAGTCGTTGTACGAGCGATGGCTGGCGGAAAGAAGCGGGAACCGAACTTCTCATTCGGCACATAATAATCCCGGTTATTAATCCGGATTCGGCTAAAAAAGTCCGTATCGTATCCATACCCAGCCAGGCGCAACCCAAGTTCAATGCCCCCTAAAACAAGTAAGGGAACGAAAATCATCAAAAAAAGGCGCATCAGCCAAAGGCGACACCTTGTGATTCGGGTTATGGAAGCCATAAATTCGTATTGCAACTATTATGCCTGTTATTGCCTGTAACGTAAGGTGGAATCGATATTATATTTGCAAGCAACTTCCGTTTAACGAGATGCATCCACGGTCGCCCAAATCCAGCAGTATATAAACTCCAGCAGTTAATAAATTGTTTATTTTCCCAACAAAACCACTTGACATATTCAATCAAATGTAGTAAAAATTATCACAAGTCAGCGCAAGCTATAAACAGAGCAACCAAAGTAACAAAATTATTATGAAAATGTTCCCTAAAGTTATCACCGGTGCTTTCGGCATTGCCGCAGCACTTGCACTCACAAGTTCAGCCCAAGCCAACCTGCTTGTTGACCCTGGTTTTGAAAGTGGCGCACCTGCACAACCTAATCCCATTCTGCTTCCTGGAGGTGTCAATGGTGGTTGGGCAGTTTTTAATGGCGCTGCGTATGCGAACGCTGCAGCAGAAACGGGCAGTTGGGGCTTAATGGGAACTGAGAATCCGGGCCAGGCATGGAATTTCGAAGCCTCCTATCAGGTAGTTGGCGGCGTCATTGCAGGCCAGCAATACACATTAACCGCTGATTTCATGACCCCCACGGGGATTACCGAGGGAGCGGGCGGCTATATTCCGGCAGTCATTCAATTAACGTATTTCAATGCCGCAGGAACTGACCTCGGCACGGTTGAGACTGGCGGAGTCGGTGCGAAGGCCAATCAGTTTATGCCGACAGGCGTTTGGCAGACGGGAAGCGTGACAGCGACAGCGCCCGCAGGAGCGGTCTATGTTGCACCGTACCTTGCTTTCATGGAAAACGGTTCACAAACAGGGACAGACATTCTTTATTATGATAATGGCACTCTGACTCTGGTTCCGGAGCCGGCAACCATCGCTCTTTTGGGCATGGGCCTGGCCCTTCCGCTCTACTTGATCCGTCGTCGTAAGTAATTGTTTGGTTTAAGGTCTGATAAAAGCCACTCGAGCAGTCGAGTGGCTTCTTTTTTGGGTTGAGGTGGTTGAACCATGCATGGAAACAGCACACGCCCCTTTGCAACCGGGCGACACCAACGAATACCAGGAATTCTCAACGTTCTTGTCCCGGTCCTGCTGGGAGTGACTATGGCGGTGTCGGCACGGTCGTCTTCATTTTACACGCAACGCCTGGAGGATCGCAAGGCGGTCTATCTCGCCCCTTCCGGCGGCGACGACACCGCCGCATTACAGGATGCGGTTAATCGCGTTCAGGAAACCACTCGCCAGGGCATGGTTCTGCTCGCACCGGGCCAATATCGCGTCAGCGATACCATCCATATCTGGCCCAGCATCCGGTTGATTGGCTATGGCGCCACCCGGCCGGTTATCATTTTACCCGCCGCCACGCCCGGCTTCGGAGATGCCTCACATGAAAAGGTCATGTTTTTTTTCGCCGGCAGACGTCCACGAAATGGCGGCCCGGTTCCCGATGCCAATCCCGGTACCTTTTATTCGGCGCTTGCCAACATTGACATAGAGATTGAAAAGGACAACGCGGGGGCGGTCGCGGTCCGGGCACATTATGCCCAACACTGTTTTCTGGCCCACATGGATTTTCAGCTTGGCTCCGCGCTGGCTGGCATTCGCGAAGGCGGCAATGTAGTCGAAGACGTTCATTTTTGGGGTGGCACGCACGCGGTTTGGACATCGAAACCTTCGCCCGGCTGGCAATTCACGCTCATTGACTGTTCATTTGCAGATCAACGCGAGGCCGCCATTTTAGAACATGAAGCCGGGCTCACCCTGATTCGTCCGCATTTCCGGCATGTGCCAACCGCCGTCGAAATCGAGCCGGGAGGGGTGGACGAGCTCTGGGTCAAGGACGCCCGGCTCGAGGACATTTCCGGCCCGGCCTTTGTTTTTGGAAGAGAGCAAAGCCTGTGCAACGAAATCGACATGGAAGGCGTCGCCTGCCACAACGTGCCGGTCTTTGCCGCGTTGCGCGACAGTGGCAAACGTTTCAACGCTCCGGCGGAATTTTATACCGTAAACACCTTTTCCCACGGGCTGCACTATGCCGATATTGGAGCTGTTCCCGGAATTGAAACCCACTTTGATGCCACGCCGCTCCCCGAAATGCCGCCGGCGGTTGCTTCCGATTTGCTCCCCCTGCCCGCCGGCGACACCTGGGTGAATTTGCGCGATTTGGGCGCCAGGGGCGACGGCCGGACAGATGACACCGAGGTGTTGCAGAAAGCGATTATCGGGCACCGGACCATTTACCTGCCGTCCGGTTTTTACGTCGTGCACGACACATTAAAGCTGCGACCTGACACGGTGTTGATTGGCCTGCACCCCGGCGCGACCCAGATTATCCTGCCGGACGGCACTCCGGCTTATCAGGGCATCGGCGGCCCCAAAGCCTTGCTGGAAGCGCCCAAAGGCGGCAGCAACATTGTGATGGGCATTGGGCTTTACACGAGCGGGGACAACCGGCGCGCGGTGGCCGCACTTTGGAAGGCTGGCCCCGATTCAATGATGAATGATGTCCGCTTCCTCGGCGGCCATGGTACGCCGTTACCGGATGGCTCGCGTGAAAACCCGTACAACAGCAGCCACACTGCCGACCCCGGCCCGGACCGCCAATGGGACAGCCAGTATCCCAGCCTCTGGGTCACCGATGGTGGCGGCGGCACCTTCCTGGATATTTGGACCCCTTCGACTTTCGCGCAGGCCGGCATGATGGTATCCGATACCGAGACTGAGGGCCGCGCCTATCAAATCTCAATCGAACACCACGTCCGCAATGAACTCAAAGTGCGCAATGCAGCGCATTGGCGCTTTTATGCCCTGCAGACCGAGGAAGAGCGCGGTGAGAGCGGTTTTGCTCTGCCGGTTGAAATTGATTCGTCTCATGATATCACCTTTGCCAACTTTCACAGCTACCGCGTCATCAGTTCTTTTCAGCCTTTTCCGTGGGCGGTCAAGGTGTCCAACTCGCGGGACATCCGTTTCCGCAATTTTCACTGCGACAGCAACAGCAAGGCAAGCTTTGACTCCGGTATTTATGACCAGAGCCACGATATTGAAATTCGCCAGCATGAGTTTGCCTCGTTGGACCTCTCAGGCCGGGCGCCTCGTTCCAAACCGTTTAAACCTTCGCCAGTTGCCGCCCGCGGTGCAAAGCTGGAAAAGCTTGCCGGCGGATTTTTCAACATTTCCGGCGGCGCCGCGGGACCGCAGGGTGATTTCTACTTCGTGGATGCGCATTGGCAGCGGATTTATCGCTGGGACTCTTCGTCGCGGCAACTATCCATTGTCAGCGATTACCCGTTGGAACCGGTTAATCTGGCCGTGGATCGGGCAGGAAACCTCATGGTAATTTCCTATGCGGGGGATGGTGTGGTTTACGCCAGGACTTCCAATGGCGAGGTCACACTGTTGAAGCCTGAACCTGTCGCTAACCGCGCCGGGAAGGATTTATACCTGCCGGTCAGCGACTGGCATCTGAATCGTGATTCACTTTCCCATCCCACTGCTGGTTTTATTTCGCCCGACGGAACCACCGTGATTCCCGTTGGGGCGGATTTTCTCCACGCGGCCACCAGTTGGGGGATCAAATCAAGCCCGCAAATTCGCTCCTTTGGCCTGGGTCCGGCGGTGCCGGGCAAACCTTTCTATGTCACTGACGAATCCGACTTGCGCACGTGGAAAGCTGACTTGAATTCGGATGGAAGCCTGACGAATTTCCAACTGTTCGCCGAACAAGGTGGAGAGAGCGTGACGGCGGGCCCGCGCGGCAACGTGTATATCGCCGCCGGCCAGATTTACGTCTATGATCCGGCCGGCAAATTGATCGACACCATCGAGGTTCCCGAACGGCCAATTCAGTTGGTTTTTGGCGGTGCTGATCACCGGACTTTATTCGTTGCGGCGCGGACTTCACTTTACTCACTGCGCCTGCGTTAACCCGGCAGCCGCGGCAGGGACGGCGACAAGTCCCGCAGCTCACGTCAAATCAAGCCATTGGCCTACGGTGAGGCGAGACGATAAAAGACGGCGCCTTGATTGGGATCGGGAGTTACCACAAACGGATTGGTCGTGCCGGCAACGTCAGACCAGTTGCCGCCAACCACTGAATTTGTCTGCACCTGCAAATGGCAGACGATGTTGGTCGGCCAGCTTAACGTCATGCTTCCATCCGGCTGCGTCGCCACGGAAAGCGCCAGTGGCGCGGTCTGTTGGTAAACCCGCACGTAATCCACCAGCATTTGTTGGGGAAAAACCGTTGTTCCATCCGGGTAGCCGGGCCAGTTGCCGCCGACGGCGACATTGAGTATGAAGAATTGCGGCTGCGTGAAGACCCACGTTCCGCCGCCAGGCAGGCTGGCAGGCGTCGCCGTGAAAAACTGATTGGCGTCCAGGAACCATTTGATTTGGTTGGGTGTCCACTCGATGGCGTAAATGTGGAAGTTGTCGGCGAGAGCTGCTCCGCCAGGCAACGTATAGCTCCCGCCAACCCCGGAGCCACCGTTGTAATCCCCGCCGCCCTGCGGGCCGTGAATCGTTCCGTGATCGGTGCCCTGATCGCTGGTTTTGCCGATGTTTTCCATGATGTCAATCTCGCCACAGCTGGGCCAATGAACCGAGTCAATGTTTGTGCCCAGCATCCAGAAAGCGGGCCAGATTCCCTGTCCCCGCGGGAGTTTGAGGCGTGCCTCCATGCGCCCGTAAGTCCATGACCATTTGCCTTTGGTCAGCATCCGGGCAGAAGTGTAATTTGTTTTCCCTGCGGAAATCGCCCTGTCAGCTTCAATAACCAGTTGGCCGCTTTGAACCCGGGCATTAGTTGCCGTATAGGTTTCGAGTTCGTTGTTGCCCCAACCACCGCCACCCAGGTCATAACCCCACTTGGTCAGATCCGGCAAACTGCCGTCCGGTTGGTTGAATTCGTCGTCCCAGGTAATATTCCACTGCAAGACGGGAGGGACCACCACCGTTCCGCCGGATTGGTTGAGCGTGAGGTCATCGAAATACATCGAGGCATTGGCGTTATCAGGACCCTGCATAAAAACGGTTTGATACCGCACGTAAACCGTGCCCGCCGGGGCCACCAGGTTGGTCACGGTGTTGGTAACGGTTCCAGGTAACAATATCTGTGCCGAAGGGTTCGAAAAGGAGCATTGGTTGGTAATCGGTAAATCGAACCATTTGTTCGTCCCTCCAAAGCTGGCCAGATTATTACTGGTTAGGATGGCCGACCGGTAGAGAGCCAGGGCATTATATGAGGCGTCGCGAAAACTCACTTCCACCCAGATCGTGTCCTGCCCGTGAATGCCACCGCCATCGCTGGAATCGGTATAGGCCCAGCCGTCAGCCGTGTAGGTGTTGCTCGGAGCCGAAAGATTGTCTTGAGAGATGCCCGAGTAGTTGGTTGCCCCAATGAACTGACCGTAAGACTTGAAATAGTAAGTTCCACTATGGGCAACGCTCGCACCGGACACAACCGAAGCGTTGCCAATGCTGTTACCGTAGGTCGTCCAACTGGTGAAGCTACCGGACTCAAACCCCGGATTCGTCAGCACGTTGGTGGCGCCCGACACATTGACCGACAAAGCGGCAGTGATAGCCGAAGCGAGTATGAATCGCTTGCTATAACGTAACGAGGCGGGAACACAGGGCATTTTCATAATATCTATTTTGTTATTCGTGACTTGATCTCTCATAGGCCGATGACCAACCATTCCGGGACTTTCCAGATCGGGATAATATAGTCCTTTCACGATAAGTTTTCATGGCCCGGCCTTCTCGTAAACCCGCACGTAATCCACCTGGATTTCACCGGGGAAAGCAGTGTTGGTGTCAGGATTGCCGCCGAAGTCACCCCCAACCGCCAGATTCACGATGATATAAAACGGTTGATCAAACGGAGCCGGATAGGCCGCTTTCACGGTGGACCACCGGTCCTGCGTTTCATAGAGCTTGCCGTCCACAAACCACTGGATTGAATTTGTCGTCCAATCCAGGCCATAGGTATGAAAGTTGGTGGCTCCGTCACCCGGGAGAAAGGTGAAAAGCCCCGAGGAATGAAGATAGGCACCTCGCGGGTCTGCATAGTGAATGGTTCCCTGCACGACCGCCGGGTAATTTCCCTTGTTCTCAACAATATCAATTTCTCCGCAAGCCGGCCAGCCACCATAGGGCGAGTGTTCGGGCATCAGCCAAAAGGCGGGCCAGAAGCCACGGCCGGCGGGAAATTTGGCGCGGAATTCGAACCGCCCGTACTTTTCGGCAAATAGTCCCTCGGTCTTCATGCGGGCCGAGGTGTAAGAAAATCCGTTGGTCGATTCCTTCCGGGCAACAATGTGGAGGAGTCCGTTGCTGAGGTAAGCATTTTCCGGCCGGCCGGTGTAATACTCCAATTCGTGATTCCCCCAACCACGATGATTTCCGGTTTCGAACTTCCAATGATTCGTATCAACCAAAGTGCCATTAAATTCGTCGCTCCAAACGAGCTTCCAGCCGCCATAAACGGTCAGCGTTCCACAACCCAGCAGTCCCAATATGGCTATCGTCGCCCGCATTAAAGAAAGGATGGGATTGGTCCGGGCCAAGGCAATCTGAGGTTGGCGTATTTTCATCGTGGCGATTTGTAAACGATTAAATCACCAGGGTCATTATCGAGTGCGCTGGACTGCTGGTTTGCGCCGCTTTTCCCCCCATCCAGAGGTAAAAGGGCTGTGCTGTCTCCGAGGGATTCATCACAATCACCGCGATCGTGCCATCCGGGTTCAAAAAGGCGGTCGTCAACAAGTCGTCATCCGTCGAAGAACTGATGATCCGACGCGCTCCCGGCCGGATGAATTTGGAA
>DATEGR010000025.1:0-3406 GCA_035279985.1 Verrucomicrobiia bacterium | reverse complement strand
CGCCTGGCAATACATCATCGCCCGGGTGCAGGAGGAATTTCCCGAAACCATTTTTTTGCTCGAAGGATTGGGCGGTTCCTGGGAAGCCACCGAAAACCTGCTCACTGAGGGAGGAATGCAATGGGCCTACTCCGAATTGTTCCAGAATTATTCCGGACCGGAGGTGGCCAATTATCTCGACTACGCCCTGCGCCAGAGCGCGCGCGTCGGGTTATACGTGCATTACAGTGAAACGCATGACAACGAGCGCCTTGCCAGGCGTGGTCGGGCGTGGTCGTTATCGCGCAACCGCCTTTGCGCGCTGACGAGCCTGAGCGGCGGGTTTGGCTTTACCTGCGGGGTTGAATGGCTCGCCGCCGAAAAAATCAAGGTTCACGATTGTACGGGGCTTTCCTGGGACAGCCACAACAACATCGTTCCCGAACTGGCACGATTAAACCAACTGCTGGCCGACCATCCTTGCTTCTTTGATGGCGCGAAACTCACGCGCTTGAGTGCGCCGGATTCTCCGATTTATGTCCTGCGGCGCGAATCCGCCGGAGAGAAGGATTCGGTTCTTGTGCTCATCAATACCGATCTCGAAAAGGAAAATTCAATCACGATGGCCGGCTCCGAACTGCAAATTCCGGACTGCGAATTTGAGTTGCTCGGCCAACCGCTGCCGGCAACTGTCGCGGCTGGTGGCAAAACCACCTTCACGCTGCCGGCGGGGGCGTGTTATTGTCTCGCACCGGCAGCGGAACCGCAGGGTTTGAGCGGTAACGCCTATCGCCGCGCGCGGGCCCAGGCGGCGTTTGCCGTCCAAGCGATGAGATGTGTTCTACCCATCGAATCAATTCCCATTCTCCCGTGGCAGGGTCTGGCGGATCTGGTTGATGAAGCACCGGCCCGACTCCTCGCAGCCATCACCGATTTGGCCGGTGAATTTTCTCAGGCCCACAAGAACCATTCTGATTTTTCGACGATGACCGCCCGGTTGATCGCGCTTGCGAAATCGCCGCAACAATATCCGCGGGTTGTCGTGTGGACATTGCTCGACCGTCGCCGGATTACACCCGTACCGCCCGGCCATTGGCTGTTGATTGAGGACAGCGCCCCGTTCCGAGCCGCGCTGGAAATCAGAAACGGCAATGGCCAGGCACGAACATCGCAGCATGTCCAATCAATCGCGGTTCGCAACGGATTCGCCGCCTGTTTTCCGCCGCAAACAAACGCGGCGGAGGCCGAATTGGGTTTGGAACGCTACGCCGCGACTTCACAAAGGGTTTCCGCCGTCATTCGTTTTCTTCCGGCAGAACCGAAATCCGAAATCCGAAATCCGAAACCGGAAGACCTCGCCCTCCTGACCAACGGGATCGGCGGCATGGCGCGCATTTATGCGGACCTGAGCCGCGTCAATTCCAAATACGACTGTGTGCTCGGTGCGAATCTGCATCCGAGCGTGCCGGTGGACCGTCATGTTTTCGTCAAACGTATCCGTGCCTGGGTAAGTGCCGACGGTTTTCTCTCGCCGCTCGACGCCAAGAACCTGACGTCGTTTGTGCCAGGGCCCCCGGCGATCTGGCGGTTTGTGGCCAGTGCCGGTGACGGGCGCACCGTTGAAATTGAGTTGCGTGCCGAAATGCTTGAAGGCAAAAACACAACGACTTTCCGATTCAGCCGCCCGACTGCCGAACGGGCCTGTGGCAAACAATTGCCCGGCGACGCGGACGTGCGTCTGACTGTCCGATTCGACATTGAAGATCGAAACTTCCATTCGGAAACCAGGCGCAATGGCGGCGCGGACTACCATTTTTCAACGAACACTCATGAACTCCAAACCCCAAACCCAAAATCCGGGACCCTGACCGGTTTTGCCTTCACGCCCGCACCTGAACGTCAGCTGCGCGTGTTCGTGGACGCCGGTGAATATCATCCGCAGCCGGAATGGAGTGAAAATATTCCGCATCCGGTCGAACAGAGCCGTGGCCAGACTGGCAGTGGTGACGCTTACAGTCCGGGCTGGTTTGAACTGCCATTGCCCAAGGGTGCGAGCGTAAGGCTGGTCGCGACAGCAGAAAAAGACGCGGAAGCCCAGGTTTCGGCTGGTAAAGCCGGTACCCTGAAGCGTGAATTTCAACAAACTGAACCTCCCCCCATTCCGTTTGAAAAGCAACTTTTGTGCGCCGCCAAACAATTTGTCGTCCGTCGCGACAGAGGTAAAACCGTCATTGCCGGATATCCCTGGTTTTTGGATTGGGGGCGGGACACGCTGGTCTGTGCGCGCGGCCTGCTGGCCGCCGGAATGGCCGAAGACGTCAGGCAAATCCTGCTTACGTTCGCGAAATTCGAAAAAGACGGGACTTTGCCCAATGCGATTTATGGTGACAACGCCTCGAACTGCGATACTGCCGACGCCCCGTTATGGTTCGCCATCGCGTGCGAGGAATTTGCGGAGGCTGCGCCTCTCGATTTTTATTCAACGCCCGTTGGCACCAACCGTACCATCCACGACGTGCTGGCGAGCATTGCAGAAAATTATTCGCGCGGCACCCCCAACGGTATCTGCCTGGACACGGATTCAGCATTGATTTGGTGTCCGGGCCATTTCACCTGGATGGACACGAACCATCCCGCCGGCACACCGCGTGAGGGTTATCCGGTGGAAATCCAGGTTTTGTGGATTCGATTATTACGCCAGCTCGAGAAAGTGGCCGCGTCCGCTGTTCAAAAGAAATGGCGCGAAATGGCCGACCGCGCGACGGCTTCGTTTACGAAGCTGTTCTGGCTGGAAGACCGGAGTTGGCTCGCCGATGTGTTACTTGCCGGGCCGCGCGTTATGGCCCGCGAGGCCACGCCCAGTGACGCGCTCCGCAGCAATTGTCTGTTTGGCGTGAGCCTCGGTCTGGTGACCGGCGAACGTGCAAAACGCTGTGTCGAAGCGGCGCTGCGTTATCTGGTCGTGCCGGGCGCGCTGCGAACGCTCGCGCCACTGCCGGTGTCTGTGGCATTACCGGTTTATGATAAAAATGGCGGGCTTTTGAACAATCCCACCGAACCGTATTGGCCGCATTACGAAGGTGACGAAGACACGCGCCGCAAACCGGCTTACCATAACGGCACGGCGTGGACGTGGACGTTCCCGACCTTTTGCGAGGCGCTCGCCCGCGCGTGGGATTTTGCGCCGGACGCCGTGGCAACGGCGAAAGCGTATTTAGGCAGCATGGAAAAATTACTGAACGAAGGCTGCCTCGGCCAGATTCCCGAAATTCTGGACGGCGACGCGCCGCACGCCCAGCGCGGTTGCGACGCGCAGGCGTGGGGAACCACGGAAGCGTTGCGGGTCTGGAAGCTGCTGGAGAATCGTTGAGCCAAAGATCGCATGACGATTTCCTTGTTTCAGTTGTCGGTTTGCCTGACAGCGGGT
>DATEGR010000024.1:0-8585 GCA_035279985.1 Verrucomicrobiia bacterium | reverse complement strand
CCACAACACGGACGCCAG
Source organism: Verrucomicrobiia bacterium (assembly GCA_035279985.1). GTDB lineage: Bacteria > Verrucomicrobiota > Verrucomicrobiia > Limisphaerales > UBA11358 > UBA11358. Next base: position 8,567 of record DATEGR010000024.1, on the reverse strand, counting down.
GGTAATCGTCGCGGCAAAGGCCAGGATGCCCCACCCGGAGTGAAACCTCATCCGATGGGTGCAGCGGGCGTCGCCGGTTTCATCCTGCTGGAGCGACCAATAACGCAGCCGCGACGACAGCAGCCACCAGATGCCGAACATGGCCAGTGACGTAACAGTAAAACCCGGCCAGGTGAACAGCGGCCACTTGGCGCTCAAGGCGCGGTCATCATGCGGACTAAGTGTCATCCAGGTATAAATTTTTGGCGCGAGCACGAGAACCGGCACAAACAAAATGGCCAGCCACGGAAACAAAAGCGCACCGAGATGTTCGCAGAACCGCCGGATGCCAACGGACCAGCCGGCGTCGGTCAGATGATGGATCATCACCAGGAACAGGCCTCCCAGCGCGATGGTCAAATAAAACATGAACGCCGTCAGCCAGGCATAACCGAATTCCGCCGGGCTTTTCACCAGGCCGATGACCGAGAGCACCGCGCCGACGACCAGTAAAATGCCGGGCAGCTTGCGCCAGCCGGACAGATCCAGCGGCGGCAGTTGTTCTGGTTCGTTTGACGGATTCATAGTCGTCATTTCAGCGCCGCCTGCAGGTTCGGCGGCAGATCATTCGTCGAACCGAGCCAGCTCAATTGCAGCGCCCGCACATAGGCGATGATGGCCCAGCGATCCTTGACCGGCACCGTCGGCCCATAAGCGCCCATCAAATTTTTTCCGCGAGTGATGGTGTTGAAAATCTCGCCGTCGGTCATCTCGACGATGCGTTTATCATGCAAATTGGCCACGGCGGGCATAACCCCGAGTTTCTTCATGATACCGTTGCCGTCGCCGAGCGCGCCATGGCACGGCGTGCAATAAATTTCGAACTGCTCACGGCCCTGCCGCAGCAGGGCAGGCGTCACCGGCAACGGATTTGTCTCCACGAAATTCGTCGTGCCCGGGATGCGGCCGGTATTGGCCGGAGAATCCTGATAGGGATACACGGGGCCGTTCAAGGTCGGCATTGGCTGGCTGCGCGGAACAGTGCCTGGCGGAGGCAATTGCGAGCTGAGGCCATTGGCAAAAAAGCCGTTGGGCTGTTCGGGGCGCAGTTTGAACTGATGGTTCAGGTCCGGAATGATTAAAATGGGCGGTTTGCGCGACAAATGCCCGCGGAATCCGGCAATACCGAACACGACGGCCACGACCGTGAGGAAGATGAGCAGGAAATAGCGCATTATTCCACCGCCAGTTCGATGTGCGTGCTGCCGGCAGACTCCAGCAGTGCGCGGGTTGCGGTTTCGGAAAATTTCGGGTCGGCCGTCTCGATCACCAGGAAAAACCTGTCGTGCGACGCCAGGGCAAAGCGGCTGTTCTTGAACAAGGGATGATACAGGCGCGGAAACCGGTTCATGACCACCATGCCGACAAACGCGCCGACCGCCGACGCCAGCACGAGCAAAATGTAAGAAGGCACGAGTGCCTGCGGCGGGCTGAACATCGGTTTGCCGCCGGTAAGAATCGGGTAATCGTAACCGTTCATGTACCAGATCATCAGCATGGACCCGATAAAGGCGGCGCCGCCAAACACCAGCGCGAACCAGCCAACCAGCGAATTCCTGAAGCCCATCACCTTGTCGAGTCCGTGGACCGGGAACGGCGAGAAAACGTCCCAGCGCCGGAAGCCGGCGTCGCGGACCTTTTCCGCCGCGTGCAGCACCGCCGCGGGCGAATCAAATTCGGCGATCAGGCCGTAAGGTGTGCCGTTCATGGCTGGCCTCCTTTCGCACCGCCGAGCGGATGGTGGGGATCCGCCTGCGGCGTGATGGCTTTGACTTCCGAGACCGCAATCATCGGCAGGAACCGCACGAACAACAGGTACATGGTAAAAAACACGCCCAGCGTGCCGAGAAAAGTGCAGGCATCCACCCATGTCGGATAGAATGGATGCCAGCTGGACGGCAGGAAATCCTGGTACAGCGAGCCGACGATAATGGTAAAGCGCTCGAACCACATGCCGATATTGATCAACACGGCAATGACGAAGATCAGTTTGAGGTTCTGCCGCACTTTTTTAATCCAGAACAACTGCGGCAACAGCGCGTTGACGCCGATCATGATCCAGCCGCCAAACCAATAGTAATGGCCGAACAAGCGATGGCCGAACACCCAGGCGTCGTAGGGACTGCCGGAATACCAGGCGATAAAATATTCCATCACGTAGATGTAACCCATGATGCAGCCCATCATCAGGGTCATTTTGCAGACCCGGTCAATGTGCCGCGGGGTGATGATGTCCTCCAGGTGGCACCATTTGCGCAGCGGAATCAGCAGCACCAGCACCATGCCGAACCCGCAGAAGACCGCACCGGCCACGAAATAGAACGGGAAAATGGTCTCATGCCAGCCGGCGAGCTGCGACGTGGCAAAGTCCATGCCGACGATGGAACTGACGGTGAACACGAGCAGCGTGGCCAGGCCCGACAGAACCAGATAGGCCTTTTCATAATTGTGCCATTGCCGGGCCGAGCCCGTCCAGCCCAGCGCGAACAGGCCGTAGGTGAATTTCCGCACACGCGTCTTCGCCCGGTCGCGCAACAAGGCGAGGTCGGGAATCAGACCCATATACCAGAACAACGAGGAAACGACGAGGTAGGTATTGACGGCAAACACGTCCCACATGAGCGGCGAGCGGAACTGCGGCCACATGTCCGTGGTGAGCGGAATGGGGAACAGATACCAGGCCCACCAGACCCGCCCGACGTGGACGGCCGGATAAAGCCCGGCACACATGACGGAGAAAACCGTCATGGCCTCCGCCGCGCGCCCGATGGCCGTGCGCCAGTGCTGGCGCGTTAGAAACAGCATTGCCGAAATCAGTGTGCCCGCGTGGGCAACGCCGACCCACCACACGAAATTGATAATGTCCCAGCCCCACGCCACCGGCACGTTGTTGCCCCAGACCCCGACGCCGGTGGAAATCAGGTACGCCAACATGGACGGCAACACCACCGCCGCGCAAAACGCCGCCGGGATGAATAATATCCACCACCACAACGGCGTCTTTCCTTCCGCCATCGCAGTGAGATGGTCGGTCAACCCGCCGAGGCCGCGCTGATAGGGCGTCTGCGGGCCGCGCCGCAATTCCCTGGGCGGCACGAGCGATTGAAGTTGAGTTACGGACTCAGCCATTTGGTTTTTCAGTTTTCAACGCAAAGGCGCAAGGTTTACTCGAACGCGGCAGCGCCTTGGACTGCGGTGGGTGAAGGCTGAGGGCACACACCGCTTCTGTATTGATGACACGTCGTATTCTGAAAGCGGTGTCAGCCCCTTTCCCCGCCTGCCACCGCACTCCAAAACCTGGCGGCGATTTGCGCGGTTCAATCTGTTTTTTGCTTCTTTGCATCTTTGCGTTAATTCGTTTTTTCCTCAACGGCATGGAATTCACCGCCGTGCTTTTCATATTCCCCGGTGCTGTAAGGCTCGTGATAATCGGGCATGGCCGGGTTGGGATTCCGGATGCGCGCCAGATAGGTCGTGCGCGGCTTCGTCAACAAATCGCCGAGCACGGCATAATTACGGCTGGAACCTTTCCATCGGCTGACAGTGCTGTCCGGGTCGCTGATGTCGCCGAACGCAATCGCCTGTGCCGGGCACGCCTGCTGGCAGGCCGTTTTGGGAATCGTGCCTTCAGCTTCCTTCAGGCGCACGTTGCCCGACGGGCCGGCCTTGACCTTTTGCGCAATTTCCGCGCGCTGGATGCGCTGGATGCAATAGGTGCATTTTTCCATCACACCTCGCTGCCGCACCGTTACCTCCGGGTTCTTGGCCATCTTGAGCAGGTCCCATTCGTCTTCCGGCCGCATGCTGCTCGTGTTTGGATTTTTCCACCAGCTCACCAGATCCCATTTGCCGTCGGTCCGGTGCAGGAGCGGTGTCGGGTAAAAAGGCCCCTTCAAATCGGCCAGGGGCCGTTTGTTGAAATCGAGGTAATTGAAACGACGGACCTTGTACGGACAATTGTTCGAGCAATAGCGCGTGCCGATGCAACGGTTGTACACCATCACGTTCAAGCCTTCCTGGTCGTGCATCGTGGCATTGACCGGGCAGACGTTTTCGCACGGCGCGGCCTCGCACATCTGGCAAAGCATCGGCTGGTTCACCGCCTGCACGTCATCAATCCACCGCTCGTACTGCTGCTCGCTGTCCTTGAGGAGCGAGTCGGCCTCCGTTTCGCTCGCCGGGTTGGCCGTGTAATAGCGGTCAATCCGCATCCAGTGCATCTCACGGCTGCGCAACACCTGGTCCTTGCCGACAATCGGAATGTTGTTCTCGCTCTGGCAGGCGACCACGCACGTGGCGCAGCCGACGCATGCCGTCAAATCCACCACCAGACCCCATTGCTGCAATGCCTTCTTTTCCGCCTGGTCCAGCGGATTGGGATACAACGGCGCGACCACCGGCGGCTCCTTCTCGTGCATTTCCCGGGCAACTTCCGGGTCCTGGCGAAACTCCTTCAGATTTGCCTCGCGCACGGCGGGCCGGCCTTCCATGGACCAATGATTCTGCGTGCAGGCCATCACGTGCGTCTCGCCCGTCTTGCGCAGTCTCGCGCCGGTCTCGATATATTTGCCGGTGAAAATCTTGTAAGCATTAAACCCGACGCCGCTGCCGATGCGCCCTGCCCGCTCCCGCCCGTAACCGAGCGCCAGACCCAGCGAATAGTCCGCCATGCCCGGCTGCACCCAGATGGGACCGCTGACCTTGCGGCCGTTCAACGTGATTTCCACCACCTCTCCGTTTTGCACGCCGAGTTCACGCGCGGTCTTGCGGCTGATGAGCACGGCGTTGTCCCACACCATCTTGGTGATGGGATCGGGCAATTCCTGCATCCAGCCGTTGTTCGCATAACGTCCGTCGTCCATTTTTGCGTCCCGGAAGAAAACGACTTCCAGCTTGCCGCCGGACGGTTCGACGGATTTAGACACCGGCACGCCGCCAGGAATCCGTGTTCCTCTCGCAAATGGCTTCGCCAGCGGATTTTCCCGAAATCCATTAAACAAAAACTTTTTCCAGGTCTCCTCTCCTCCCGCCTCCAGCGGGTTCCCGAGCGCTATCGAAATGGTTTCCCGAACAATATCGTAAGTATTGGTCCGCGTTTCACCGGCAATCCGGGCAAGGAACTCCAATTCCGTCAACCCACCAAACAATGGTTGAATCAACGGCTGAATCGGTACCAACATCCCATCGGCGGTGACGGCGTCGCCCCACGATTCCAGAAAATGCGCCATCGGGAAATGCCAGTCGCTGATTTCACCGGTTTCATCCTCGTAGTAACCAAGTCGGATTACGGTCTTTGGCTTCTGCTTCGCCGTCCAGTTCAACTGGTAAGCCGGATTGCCACCTAAGATCACCAGGGTATCGGATGTCGCCGGGTTGAAATTCTTCAGATCCGACCCGCTATTTTCCGGGGCGGAAATCAATGTCACCGTTTTACCCATGGCGCCGAGCGCGGAATTGATGGCGTGTGCCAGCAGGTGCACTTCGACGGGCTGGCGCTGGCCGGCGACGACCAGGACACGGTTGCGATTGGCAATCAAATCGGCTGCACACACGGAAATCCATTTCGAATCAATTGCCGCCGGAACCGTAAAAGTCCGGTTTAAAATCAGGCCGGCGATCGCTGCGGCGACCTGCCCCACCAGGCTCGCCGGCACCCGCAGCCGATGGTCCGCATTCAAGCCGGTCAGCGTGAACAGCGATTCGACGGCGTACAGCCGGTTCATCCCGCCACTCTCCGGTTTGCGGCCCCGGGTAAAACCGGCGATGTGATTATGCGCACCCTCTTCGGCGCCGATGAAATCACAGTCGAGCGACAAAATTACGCTGGCCCGGTCGAAATGGAAAATCGGACGCACCGGCTGGCCGAACGCCTGCGTCGCCGCGCGCTGGTGAATGCCGAAATCAATCGCGTCGGAGGTGAACCACCGCGAATTCGGAAATTTTTGCGCGATGATTTTTTGCAGCCGGATCCGCGACGGCGAGGTGCTGCTTTCCGCCAGGAACGCCAGCCCTTCGCCCTGATTGGCCGCAAACTGTTTCGACAAATCATCGAGCGCTTTCAAGGCCTCCGCGCACGGAATGGTCTTACCGCCCCGGGCGAACCGCTGCGCGCGGTCGGGGTCATAAAGGTCCAGAATCGAAGCCTGCGCATAGCGGTCGGTGCCGCCGTTGCCGCCGGGATAAAGCGAGTTGCCCTCGATTTTGATGGGCCGGCCGTCGTAGGATTTAACGACGAGCGGGATCGCACCCGTGCGGGTGGGCATGGCCGTCGCAAAATACTCCGGCGTGCCGTAGTTGTAGCCGTCCTCCGGCGCCTTCGAGAACGGCACCAGTTCCTCTTCCGGCCGCCGGCAACCGGACGCCATCAGCCCCAGGCCCGCCAGCGCGAACGACGCGGACATGATTTTGACGAAATGCCGCCGCGAAACCGGGTCGTTAAACTCGCTGGCGCCCTGCGGAAACTCGCGGTGCAGCCACTCCTTGAACTCCGGCGTGTCGGATAATTCATCCAAACTGCGCCAGTAACGCCTGCCCGTAGCTGCCGACGTAAGGAGGCGGCCATTCCCGGAAGCAGCCATCGACGCCTCCGCCTCCTCACGTCGGCGGCTACCATGCTGATCGGGCTGGTGGTGATTCAAATTTTTCATCGGTGACAGGCGGAACAGTTGTCGAGCGATTGGACGCGCCAGTCGTGGACAAACTTGACGCCGTTGGTCGCCTGCATTTCCGCGGCGACATCCGCATTCGTGCTCCATTGCCAGCCCAAGTCGGTCACTTTGCTTTCGGGCCGGATGAACGCCGCGGGGTCGCGATGGCAGTTCAGACAAAATGCCATGGTGAGCGACCTGGCGTGCCGCACCTCATCCATTTGATCCACCCGCCCATGGCATTCCACGCAACTGATGCCGCGGCGCACATGCACGGAGTGGTTGAAATAGGCGTAATCGGGCAGCCGGTGGATTTGCACCCAATGAATGGGCACGCCGTTGGTGGCGCTGTCGCGGACCAAGGCCAGCCGCGGGTCATCCTTGAGCACCTGATTGTGGCAATTCATGCAGGTGGAAGCCGAGGGAATATTGGAGAACCAGGATTTTTCAACCGTTGTGTGGCAATACCGGCAGTCAATGCCCAGCTGTCCGGCATGGACGGCGTGGGAGAACGGCACCGGCTGGATCGGCTGGTAGCCGACGCGCGAATATTTGGGGGTGAAATAGTAAGTAACGCCGGCCGTGACGGCACCGCCTGCCAGCACGAGGCCGGCCGCAATCAAAAAAGGCAACTGGTTTGTCCACTTGGGGAAAATCGCTGGCATCTCAAAAACGCCCCTAATCAATCACATTTTGTCCACCGCTCCGCAAACATTGGGCATGATGTTTAGCGATTGATGGCTTTCTTCGCAAGAAAGTTTGTGAAAAATTTCACGTTCGCCGGTAAGCGGGCTGTTGCAACAGGTTACCGCGGCACGTTTCTGCGCGAAAAAACGTTTTTTGAACGGGTCGAAATCAGCGAATGCTCCATTGACGTTTTCTTCGCCGCGCAGCCATCATTCTTTGATGGAAAGTGATACGCCCCGCCCGGCGCGAGTTCTGGTTTTGTACTACACCAAAGACGGCCACACGCAGATGATGGCCGACCTCGTCAGGGAAGGCGCTACCAGTATCCCGGCCACCGAAGTTCGTTTCAAGAATGTCAGCGAAGCTGCTGTTGACGACCTGGTCTGGTGTGACGGGCTTGCGGTCGGCTCGCCGACGCACATGGGAACGATTGCCTGGGAAATGAAGCGATGGTGGGACGTCACGGCCGCGCCCCTTTGGCCAAAGACCGAAGGCAAAATTGGCTGTGCGTTTACTTCTTCCGGCGGCTGTGGCGGTGGTGGCGAACTCACCTGCCTCGCGCTTCAGATCGTGCTCATGAACTACGGCATCCTGGTCTTTGGCGTCCCGGATTACGTTGCTCCCGGTCAGACTTTACATTACGGCGCGGTTTGTGCCGGCCGGCCGCGCAACGATGGCGAACGCGAAGCCTGCCGCCGTTTGGGGCGCCGGCTGGCCGAATGGGTGCAAACGCTTATTTGCCACCAGCCGGAACACGATCCCCGCAAAGCCACCTACGCCCGGTTCCCGGACAAGTAAGTAACGACGCCACCGCCGTAGCGGCTTTCGCCCGAAAGCCGCGCACTCAACGTTCTGAAGCATGCGGCGCTCTGCCGGGACGCCGCCACGATTTAGGGAAAGGCCTCAGTTTACTTAAGTGAAGTTTTTTGCGTCGGGGTGCGCAGCGGGTAAAGCCCCGGGCAACAGCCAAAAGTTTCGTGAAACGCCTGGCTGAAATGACTCAGGCTTGAATAGCCAACTTCCAGCGCCGCTTCCGTCACATTGAATTTGCCTGAGCGCAGCAATTCGGCCGCCCGCTCCATGCGCAACTGGCGAAGGTACTGCGGAATCGTCATGCCCGTCGCCGCCGAAAATGTCCGGCTCAGATGAAACGGACTGCAACCCACGGCGCGTCCGATTTCATCGAGATTTGGC